>CAKZLL010000530.1 GCA_937125475.1 uncultured Saprospiraceae bacterium
CAGGAGAGTTGTTGTTTAATTTATCTGTTGAGACACAACTAATGAACTCTAACACTTCACTCATCTGATGATTTTTCTCTACAAAGAATAGAATTACACCCAATAAAGTCTAAAGATTTAGATTTAAATATCGTTTGTATTTAATTTTAATCAGTACCCTTTTTTATTCCCCAAATCCGTGTCCAAAGATCAGACATCATTTTTTTGCCTTCTCCTGGTTCTGGACCTCCTGCTGTTTTATTTAAATGATAGCCTGCTTCTCCTTGATCATCCAGCATAAATCGAAAAACAAAATCCTTTGGTGTATCTCCTTTCGCATAAAAAGTACCAAAACGAAGATCATTAAATTGAAGTTGATCACCGACGGCATTCACTGAAAAATAGTCTTTTGTAAACCACCGAAGCGCAGTAATTGTAGGATCAGTATCCGCATTCTTTAACAACTGATGATTTTTTTCAAATTTAGAAAAACTGATTTCTGCTTCATCAAATAAAGAATAGTGCGCGACATAAAAATGATCTTTTGTCTCTGCTGTACAATTCCAAAGGACATTATTCAGAATAGTAGAATTAGTAATAAATCGCTCGACTGGAATATTTTGATCCGTCAAAGCTTGCGCAAATACTCGATCAACCCGTTGTTTATTAAAAACAGTAAACAATAAATAAACAGAACTCAAGCCTATTCCTAGATAATTCCAAAACCGCCTTTTATTGGAGGTTTTATGATGTCGAGCCGCCACTAAAAGACAAACCAAAAAAGGTACAGTATAGAGTGGATCCGCGACAGATATCGTTGCCCATGCAATTCGGGCATCAGAAAACGGAGCAAACAATTCCGTCCCATACATGGTAAAACAATCCAAAATTGGATGAGTAAACAATGACCAGAAAAATAACCATTGCCAATCTCTTACCGTAGCAAGCTGTATTTTATCGGGCTTTTTAGTGTACCACCATTTGTAGAGCTGAAAAACCAACCAACCAAAAATAACACTACCAACAATACTAAAAGAAATAGAATGACTAATCCCTCTATGAAAACCGATATTATCAAGATTGGACAAGAAAAATTGACCTAAAACATCTAAATCTGGAATTGTTCCACCGATTGCACCCCAAACCATAGCTTTATTTCCGATCTTCTTACCTAAAACAGCTTCTCCTGCTGCTGCACCTAGAACAATTTGAGTTAATGAATCCATATTATTTTTTAAAAGATTGTTATTCTTGAAACAACAATCATTTTAGTCGTTGAGTTGTAGCTATTAAGCTTATTTTCTTTACTTTTTACCTTATTTTTTGTACTTTTTTATAATACAGAAAATATTAGTGCAATGTATTAAGAATTTCTGTTTTATCCATTTTTTACCTTTTACAACTATTTTCAAATTATAATAAATGCCCCAATTATCAAAAGAAATTTGGTTTTCTATATTTATAGCTATCCTAACAGGGGTTTTATCTATTGGGATAATTCACCTTTGGGCTCGATATGGAGAGGCAATTGTCGATACCAATTTTCTTGTTTTACCTCTCTTTTTGATAACATTTATTATCATAACAGTTTCACCTTACTTAGAACCAGTTCATTTCTTATCAAAAGCTTATAAAGCTAGTGTTGATCTTATTGATATTGGATCGTATGGGGTGTTTTTCTATCCTCTTGCTCTGATGTTTAGTTTCGGTACAGCGTATATGTTTCTTGTATGGGTACAAATTGATTGGGAAGTGCTTTTATTTGCATGTACAGGGGGAATAATGATGTTAATGATGAGAGGTTTTTTGCGTTTTTATTATAAATTTATTACTAGTGCAGGGATAAGATGGAATACCTTTTTGATCGGCATGATAAGTGGAGTTCTATCTTATTGGATGTTAATTAGGATGCCTGAAATTGATCTTATTCTTTATCCTATAAACCTATCTATTGCCTATGGTGTATTTTTAATTGGACTTAATCTTGCTCTAATATTATCATTAAGAAAAACAAATTTTAAATTAATTAATATTCTTTTAATGCTATTTTTTCTTGCTTTACTGTTTGATATATTTGCCAACAAAGACTTTGAATCAATTTTAGAGTTGAACATTGTAAAACCAGAATATTTTTAGTAAATGAAGCAATTTCCAAATCAATTGTCTAAGAAGTATTGGCTTCCGATGTTGATGGCTATTTTAGCAGCCGTTTTATCAGTTATATTCGTTCATTTTTCACCTCAATATGAAAGTGGAATTATTGACGATTCTACTTTTTCTACATTTAAGATATTATCTCTTCATTTTACAACCTTCATCATAGTGGCTGGTTTACCTTATTTAGCACCAGCTTACTTATTATCTAAAGATTATTATTGTAGTGTTCATTTTACTTACATTGGATTTTATGGGCTATTTTTTTACCCTGTTGTTGTGATATTAAGCTTAGGCGCAGCTATGATTGTTGATTTGATTTTATCGTGTTCAAGGATTCATTTAGAGGTGCTTTTATTTGCGCTTACTGGTGGATTAATGATGTTAATGATGCGTGCATTTTTAAGGATACACTATGATTTCGTTACTAGTTACGCGATAAGATGGAATACATTTTGGATGGGAATGATAAGCGGATCAGTATTTTATGCGATTCTTATCTTTTTTCCTCCAATTGATTTTTTGAGTTATCCATTAAAGGAATTTATTGCTTATAGTGTGTTTTTAGTAGCCTTTAATTTTGTATTGATATTCTCGTTAACAGAACGAAACTTTCATATGATTAATGTCATTTTAGCCTTGTGTTTCATCGCTTTTTTGTTTGATGTATTTGCCAATAAACGCTTTGAATTAATTCTAGGAGTAGATGTCCCAGAGTCGGAATTATTTTGGTAGTTATACATCATTAAAATCTTTAAACTATAATAAATGGATCAACCTCCCAAAACGGAGCAATCATCAAATCAATTTTGGTTTCCTATATTGATGGCTATTCTAACCGCAGCGTTATCTGTTGGGATAATCTATCTTGGATTTCGATATGAAAGTAGTGTTGTTGAAACGCCCTTGAAAGCGATGTCTTTTCTCTTTATAACATTTATCGTTATAACGTTTTTTCCTTATTTAGGAACAGCATATTTTTTATCTAAAACTTATAAAGCGAGCATTCATTATTCGATTATTGGATTGCATGGACTGTTTTTTTATCCTGTTGCTGTGATATTTAGTATAGGTCCAGCGATGTTGATTTATACCTTTTTCGTATGTGCAAGGATTGATTTAGAAGTACTTTTATTTGCCTTTACAGGCGGATTAATGATGCTGATTATGCGAGCTTATTTGTTAGCTCACTATAAATTTATTACTAGTGCTTCGAGAAGATGGAATATGTTTTGGATCGGAATGATCAGCGGCACTTTATTTTATTGGATTATTACGATGATTCCCAATGCTGATTTTTATAGCTATCCAATATATGGATTTGCGGCATATAGTATTTTTCTAGTTGGATTTAATATTGCGTTGATATTATCGTTAAAAGAGGTGAATTTTAAAGTCATTAATATGATTTTAATGCTATGCTTTTTGGCATTCTTGTTTGATGTATTTGTTAATAAGCGTTTTGATCCTGTTTTGTATTTAAATATTCCAGAATCAGAATATTTTTGGTAAAAAAAAGGCTATCTCAAAAAATGAGATAGCCTTTTCTATTCTAAAGATCTATTTTACATAAAAGTAATGCCTTCATCAGAAATACCATCATCCGTAGCACTAATATTTCTGTCCATATCCATATTTTTATCGCTATCAGTATCTGCTTTTTTATCTTGATCCGCATTTTCAATCTCAGCTGTATTATCGACAGTAGGATCAGGTTCAGAGGCAGGAATATCTGTGCTAATTTCGACATCTGTATTACTTACAATAACAGGAGGTTTCGGTCTGTAATGCTCATCATGTTTAATCAAAGTCGCAGCTAATTGCTTGACTGACCATTCAGGAGATTTCCAAAAATCCAATGACCAAGCAGAAACATAGTCAATGCCCACTGTATTTAATTGCGTTTCAATCGCTTTTTCCCAAAGGTAATCTCCTTTCGGAAAACGCCAAAACGAACCATCACTTTGAATGGCTACTTTCGGCTGCCCAGGATGAATTGGCTCAACTAATAAATCTGTCGCAATTCCATCAATATTTTGTTGAACGCTCAAACGCCCTTCTTCCAAATAAGGCGAAATTGCCTCTGCTAACTCCTTAACAAAAACCTGTTCTTGTGCTGGAGGTTTTGGAGTAGCATTCTTATGTAATTCTAATAAACGTTCCAAAATTTCATCTTGTATAACTTCATCATTCTTTTGAACAGCTCCAGCATAACTAATCAAATTCGCTAAAATATGAACGCCTTGAGCTTTAGGATTATATTTTGCATAATGCTCAATATAAGTTTGTGGAATAGAAGTAACTAAATGAATTTTTTGAGCAGCAGCAGCAATTAGTGTATTTAAACCTTGCAAACCTTCTAGTTCATTCATTTCTAATACATCATCCGTAAATTGATCCTTGACATTCATCGCATAAGTCGTACTAACCATCATGACTTCAAAGTGATAATCCTGTACATCACGATAATAATGAACATGTAATCCACTTTGTTCTAAATGCATGATGCGCTCATTACCAGCGATTTTTCGGCTCTTGATTTGCTCAATAAAATAAGAAATCAAATTGCGCTGCTCCTTTGTCATACAAACAATGCCAATACTTGGAAATTGACCGTTTTCCTTAGGTTCAATTTGATTAAGTAAATGCAAAACATGTTCTGCTTCTTCCTCATTAATCCGTTGATCATCAATATAAACGCCTTCAATTTTGGCTACATCAAGTGGATTATTTGCCGTTGTTTTTTGAGTAGGTAGAATGCGAATATCATTATTATAGAAAGCTGCATTTTTGAATTTCCAAATTTTTTCATTAATTGCTTGATGATAAAAAGGTAGTTCAAAACGTTGATAACCAGACTGTTTAGCATAGGATAGGGTAGAAGCAACCATTGTTTTTCCAATCCGTAATTCATCGCCTAAAATCAGATGCCTTTTTCCGCGCCACAATGCAGCAATCGAATCTTCAGTTTGAATATTTTCTGCATTATCTACCACCACAACATCAAAATAACTTTCAATCGCAGGAAGCCATTCACTCGCTATTGCGGGAGGCATTAACAAAACAGGAAACATATTCGTTAACATCTCAAATTCTGTATCGAATAAGACACGAACATTCAATTCTTCTGCAAAACGCTGACGAGATTTCCCAAAAAAAGCATTGTACAAAAACTTACTTTCTTTACGAATACGCCTCACTTCATCAGCTTGTTTAAGCTTCCAATATTTGAGGGCTTTTTTAGGAATATAGTCGCTGAATTTATCAAATATTGCGTTGTATTCCTGCAATGTTTTACCATCAGCTAAGATATTTGCATCATAATTATTATTCAAAAGATGATGGAAATACCAACTATTAAACGCAGCAGACCAGTTTTTAGGCTTAGTTACAATCAACGATTTAATGACTGCCTGTTGATTATCACGTAAGTCAAGCCAGAAATTAGTCCAAAAATAATATGCGTCAAAATCTCGTAAATTGTATTGTAAATTTTCGAGGGTTTCTGTCATTTCTTCTAAAAATGCTCGTTTTTTTACAAGTGTATTTGCATCAGAATGAAATTTCTTTTGAAATAATTGATAGCCATTGACTCGATTAATAAGATCAGTAAAATCTTGATTGAGTTCTGCGACTTTCTTTTCAAAATCAACTCCTTCATTAATATTTTCTTCGTTTAATCGCTCCAATTCTTGTAAAACAATATTAGGCGTTCCAGCTTTCCATTCTTCTAATGATTGCTCAAAATCATCCAAATTGACGCTAAGTTTATCAAAAGTTAAACCACCACGCACTTTAGGAAAACTGTAAGCAAAATAACGCTGATGTTCACATCCGCCTTGAATATCATTATAATTTGCGCGAACCTCATTCTTGACCGTCAAGACGTTGGTCAATCGCTTAGAAAATACACTAAAGGCTTTCATTCGCAGATTACGCAACACACCAAATTTATTAAAATCATCGCCATATTGTGTTTTATAATCACTAATATCGGCTCTTACTTCGGCTGTTTTTTCTTTTAAATCCTCGTAGTAATTATCAAATTGTTTATTTAATGCGCCACTATAATTTTCTAGTTCTACTACAAATTTTTGATAAATATCATTTACTTCGGCTAATATCTTATCTAAAGTATCATAAGTAAAGGACTTAGCATCCTCATAGCTTCTACCTCTAAAAATATCGAGATGCAAGACCCGAAGCGGATGTTTAAGCGTATTAACCTCACTATATAAATGCTCGGCTCGCTCAATTTTAGCTGTTATTTCTTCAAATTCAGCTTTATTAAGTTGAAAATCTTTAGATTGAAGATGACTATTGAGCAAACGCTTGCCTTCCGTTTTTTGATTATTAATAAATAATCCGACAGTTTCCGTCCAATTCGATTGATCGAAAATAGGTTTGGAAAACAAATCATAAGCCGTATCTAAACGACTTCGAAGACGGTTGGTTCGATTTAACAAAAATTGAAAATCCTCTTCTTCAAATTGAGGCAATTTTCGCGCACCAAGAGAAGATTGATAAATAGCTTCTACCACACTACTTTTTTCTCGTTGTGGATCGCTAATCACATAAGTCAATTCACCTAAACCAATCTTATCTAGTCGATTTTGAATAGCCTGTAAGCCATTAACTTTATTAGAAATGACTAGTGTTTTTCGTCTATTAGCTAATAAGTTAGATAATAATGCAGCGATAGTTTGCGTCTTGCCTGTTCCATTTCCACCGCTCACAACAATGCGTTCTTGCTGGTTAATCGCTCGTATGATTTCGCCTTGATATGGATTAACAGGTAAAGCCGTATAATCGTATTGCCTAAAGTCTTCTGTTTTTGAAGGTGGTTCTGGGAATATTACATCACTATCTGCTGACCCAATTGCTTGTACTGACATTGCCGCTTTATCCAATTCTGCATCTAAAATATATAGATTTTTAGCAGATTTTGGAGGATATATCCCAATAGTACCAGACCAAGAAATAGCACCACCTGCTGTAAGAATATCGTCTAATTCTTGTCCTTTAGGTATTTTTGTTGCATTAATAGTGGAGATATTGCCTTCAAGACCTAAATGTAAAGCAATCTCATTACTCACTTTAAGCAAATCAAGCTGAGTAATTTGATTATTAGCTAAAGCATCACGCGTAAGCGCCGACAAATTGAGTTGATGGCGATTCTTTAAATAGTACAATAGAAATTCATTGGCTTGAATAGGCGCATTAGGTTTGCGCTCAATGATCCAATCTCCAGGATGTTCTGGATTAGGTTTCAAATGTAATTGCCAAATAAAAAGTGGTGCAGCAATGTGTTTATTCGGTTCTTCTGGATCAGGTTGAAGCAATAATGGATAACCAAAACCGAGTGGATAATAACCATTTTCAGCAAAATCAATCTGCCCTTCGTAGTACAAATGTTTGATTTGTTTGGCTAAAGAAGGAGCTGGACTAAACATGACTTGAACGGTTGGGTTATCCAACAATTGCCGCATCCAACGAAATGGAAATTGAAAGTCATTAGGTTGAAGATCTAAAAAATCAATCCTATCCAATTGATTATGAGGCAGGGCATCCCAAAAAATAGACTGTTTCAATTCTGTCAAAAGATTCTCTTTCCAAACTGCCAATAATGTCTTATCGTTCGTCATTTGATCTGCTTTCTTTATCTAAAGTGTGATTTGTGTGTTTGTCACTAATCTATTTACTCCTTTGTGTTTCAAAACATAACTAAGTCAAGTGAAAATACGTAAAAAACGTTAAAAATACACAAACTATAATAAATATAGCGTTTTTGAATATGTATAACGAGTGTTTAATACTAATCCATCTCTAAAATTCATATTAATTAATGCAAATTCTATTTTATAATAGATTTGTCCGTTGTAGCAAATTAAGTAGCCGTGGTATAAGTCTAATAGTTAAAAACGATCAAGTAATGTATCAAATTCCTTAACATATTAAGAATATTCCCAAAAAACTAATCATAAATTAGAATTAAAACGTTATGAATAAACGATTGTATTATTTAAAGAAATCCCTATAAGAATACATCCAAAAATCAAATCTGGAAGGTCGAATGCCATCAATACTTAATTATTATCTTCTTTTTTTTATTTTTGTGAAAATTGAGAGAAAGATTAAATGACAACATCACTACATTTAGAAAAAGCAGCTTTATGTTGAAAATAGGCGTTTTAGGAGTAGGTCATCTAGGTAAAATCCATTTGAAGTGTATTCAAATGATAGATGATTTGGAGTTAGTCGGTTTTTATGATCCTAATGAAAAAAATGCAAGACGAGCATTAAAAAATCATAATATTCAGCGTTTTGATACCTTAGATGAATTAATTAAAGCGGTTGATATTATAGATATTGTAACACCAACGACAACTCATTTTCAGTTGGCCAAGCAAGCTATGTTGGCTGGGAGACACGTTTTTATAGAAAAACCTGTTACTAATACTATTACAGAGGCGGAAGAATTACTTAGTATTTCTAGGGAGTTTGGGGTAAAAGTACAAGTAGGGCATGTTGAGCGGTTCAATCCTGCATTTTTATCCTTAGAAGGGCGATCAATTGATCCGTTATTCATAGAAGCGCATCGTTTGGCGACTTTTAATCCGAGAGGCACAGATGTGTCTGTTGTATTAGATTTAATGATACATGATTTAGATATTATTTTAAAAATAGTTCAATCTAATGTTAAATCTATTCATGCAAGTGGTGTTAAAATTGTAAGTAATACGCCAGATATTAGTAATGCTCGGATTGAATTTGAAAATGGTTGTGTAGCTAATGTTACAGCAAGCCGTATGTCTTTAAAGAATATGCGTAAATTGCGCCTCTTTCAAGAAGACGCTTATATTAGTGTCGATTTTCTGGATAAAAAATCGGAAATCATTCGATTATTTGAAAAAGAAGATCCAGAATTACCTGAGAATGCACATTTTATTGAATTAGACACTATTAATGGGGAAAAATTATTGCATATTGAAATTCCAGATATAGCGTCTGTCAATGCAATTAAGATGGAATTAGAGACTTTTACAGAGGCAATTAGGAATGATAGAACACCTTATGTAACACTTGAAGATGGTTATAATGCGTTAAAATTAGCGTATCAAATTATTGAAAGTATGAAAAACTTAGGTAGTAATTAACTTTAGTTTTTTGATAATTATATTGATTAAATAGGAAGGTGTCGGGTGTCAGATAAAATAGAAGTATTTAGCTTTTCTGACCTCCGACTCCTCCCTCCTGATCCCTTTTTTAGAATTCCTTTACTCAAATTATTCATTAAAAATATATTGTGAAAAAAGTAACGAGTTTATATATTGTATTCATGCTTCTAGTTATTTTTATGAATAGCTGTAGTTTATTTGATGCGGAAGAACCTATTCCTTCTTACCTTTATATTGAGGATGTTGAATTGGTGACTGGGTTAGATGAGGGGAGTAATTCAGAGGAAATTACGGAAGTTTGGGTATCAGTTAATAGCCAACTAATCGGAGCTTTTCCATTACCTGCTACGATTCCTGTATTGGAAACAGGCGAGCAAAACATTACTATTTTTGCAGGAGTAATACAAAATGGTACAGTTGGAATTAGAGATATTTACCCATTTTACGAGCGAATTGAAGTCACTACCGTTTTGGAACCAGGTAAAGTCGATACGATCAAACCTGTTACTCAATATGTGGATGAAACGGTTTTTGTGGTCATAGAAGACTTTGAAACCACAAATTTAATTAGTGATGAACAGGATGGAAATATCAATACGAAAGTTATTACAACAACTAATGAAGTGTTTGAAGGCAATCGATCAGGTCATATCATCTTATCAGGAAGGGATAATTTAATCGAAGTGGGGACTAATCTTTTTTATGAAATTGATGAAATTTCTAGAGCTTATATTGAGTTGGATTATAAAAATGATGTGACTTTTGAGGTAGGAATATCAGGCGTTTCTAATACTTATTTTGAGAAATTTTATAAAGTAGGGGTGCTTCCGTCAGAAGATTGGAAAAAAATCTACATTGATTTTGGGAATGATATGACTTCTATGATTTCGAATTCGGCTAAAGAGTTTCAAGTCGTACTGCGGGCTTTGCATACAGATACGACAACTACCGCAAATATTTACTTGGATAATATCAAACTGATGTACAGATAAATTAAGGATCGGATCTCTCGCAGAGATCCGATCTTTGCAAATAATATAAATCTTAACTTATAAATCGTACTAATTAGTCATTTTATCCGTTTTATAGCTATTGAATTTGTATTTTTGATGCTATAAAAGTAATGTGAATTAAATGAAAATTAAAACACTGGTAATCAGTTGCATATATAAACATACATACACTGTCAAAGAAGACCATCTAAAATATTTGATATGACAAAACAACAACGAAATGGTTTGTTGTTCTACATAGTTGCCGATTTTTTAACAGCAGTATTAGCTTGGTCTTGTTTTTTCTTATTTCGGAAACTTTGTATTGAGAACTTGCCTTTTGAATTGGATTTATTGTTAGATCCAAATTTCTATTTCGGAATTATTATTATACCTATAGGATGGATGTTATTCTATGGGATTTTTGAGTCTTACAAGGATATTTATCGTTTATCTCGAATGACAACGCTAACCAAAACGTTGTTTCTGAGTTTCATAGGCGTATTATTCCTCTTTTTTGCCCTTATTTTAGACGATGTAGTAACGGATTATAAAACCTACTATAGGTCATTTTTTGCTTTGTTCTTTATGCAATTTCTTTTGGTTGCGACTAGTCGATTAATTATTTTGACTTGGGCGAGTCGAAGACTTAAGGCAGGCAAATTTAGTTTCAATACATTAATTATTGGTGGTAATAAGAATGCTTTTGATTTATATCATGAAATGACCAATCAAGAAAAATCTTTAGGATTTCGCTTTTTGGGCTTCATTGATACTAATGGAAATAGTGATAATTTATTGAGTAATCATATTCCAAAATTGGGTGACATTAATGATATTGCCGCAGTCATTCAGCAATATGAAATCCAAGAAGTGATTATTGCAATAGAAACTTTTGAGCATGATAAGCTCAAAAAAATATTGAATATCCTATATGATTTTGATAATATTTTAGTCAAAATTATTCCTGATATGTATGATATTTTATTAGGAACGGTTAAAATGAACCATGTTTTTGGCGCTGTTTTGATAGAAATCGAATTGGAATTAATGCCCATTTGGCAACAGCTCGTCAAACGATTATTTGATGTATTGGTTTCGCTTTCAATGCTGTTAATCTTTTTACCTCTTTATACCTACATTGCAATAATGGTTCGATTATCTTCAAAAGGACCAATTATGTATAGTCAAATTCGAATTGGATTGAATGGACGACCTTTCTCAATTTATAAATTCCGCTCTATGTATGTAGACGCAGAAAAAGATGGCCCTCAACTAGCGTCAGAACACGATAATCGTTGTACGCCTTGGGGCTTAATTATGCGGAAATGGCGTTTGGATGAATTGCCTCAATTTTGGAATGTATTAATTGGAGATATGTCGATTGTTGGTCCTCGACCAGAACGACAACATTACATAGATCAAATAGCCATTAGAGCACCTCATGTCAAACATTTATTGAAAGTAAGACCAGGAATTACCTCTTGGGGGCAAGTTAAATACGGTTATGCCTCAAATGTTGATGAAATGATTCAACGATTAAAATACGATATTCTTTACATCGAAAACATGTCTCTTGCACTAGATTTTAAAATCTTAGCTTATACTATTTTGGTTTTAATACAAGGAAAAGGGAAATAGTTAGTTGAGAGTTGAGAGTTGAGAGTTGAGAGTTGAGAGTTGAGAGTTGAGCGTGCTTAAATTAGTAAATTTGCTGATTTAGATATTTTTAACATAAGAGCAAAGATGTATTATGTTTGTTTCAGAAAAGGATTTGATTATTATTACAGCTTATGGTTTGGGTTTTAAGGATGAACCAAGAAAATATATGACTATTGGAAAGAATGAGGATGAAAAACAGCTATTTATAGAAAAATGTAATAAGAGTTACATAAAGGGTCAACAAATAAGAAAAGATTTTTTCTCTCAATTAGAACGAATATTTGGAATATTAGATAATGAAAATAAAATGATAGCATCTAATGTATTCTCCTATTTGTGGGGTGATGGAGTTTTATAATGGTTTCCAAAAAGGCGGTTTAGCGACCTTATTTTGGGCATTTTTTAAATTTTCAAATGAAGAAAAGGTTTCTTTAATTAAGATTAAAAATAAATTAGAAAACAAGAAATTCCAGCAAGCTATCGAATTGAGTTTATCATATTTTTTACAAAAAAAAGATAGATCAGCATATTTCAAACTGGCAGAATTAAAATTAAAGCTTCAATTATTAAGAGAAGAAATGCGTGGAAAAGCGATTTCAAGTGATCTATATCAAGAGCAATTTGACTTATTATTAAAGAAAAATAGAGATATTATATTTAAAAATTAAGCCTTTTTTTCATCATTCTGAGCCATTAAAAACTGTTCTAACCTGTCAATCTGATCTTGTAACTTATCAATTTTAGTTTCAAGTTGCGCGTTATTATCCATAGTCATTTCGTCTACAAAAATAGCATTGGCAATAGACATTCCAAAAATTCCACCTAACAAAACGACAGCCGAGAAATAAAGCCGTGCCATATTAATTTGAATAACAGACAAGTCGGTTTTGGCAGAAATAGCGGCTGGAATTTCGTTCCAACCTTCAAGCGTGAACATTTGAAAAATAGTAAAAGAAGAAATAATTGGATCTCCAAAATACTCAGGTAAATGATGAGAAAAAATATAGGTAGTTAATACTGAAAATATAAAATTGAGGAAAATAAGAACAACAAATACAAAAACAGAGGCTCGAAAAGCTCTGGCTAAACCAACCAAAATGTGGTTAAGATTAGGAACAAATCTAAAAAATCGAATGACTCGCAATAACCTAAATAACCTAAAAATAGTAATAATACTTGCGCTGTGAGCAATCGGAATGAAACTTTCCAATAGCAAAGGAAGGCTAAAAACAACAATTAAAAAATCAAATTTATTCCAATTAATTCGAATATATTGCTTGAAACCACGATCTCTTATTTTAATAATCGCTTCAATTGTAAAATAAAGTACAAAAAGATTATCAAAATGAATAAGACCAGGGTGCATTTTAAGGGAAGGAAAAGCCAATAAGAAAATAACTAAGGCGTTAAGAATTATCGCACTTAGAATGATCTTTTCGTTTAAAAAAATAATTTTCATTAAGGCTTTAAAACCATTATTCCGAATAAAATTGGTTAGTTTGCTCACAAGTTCATTTCATGATTAGGTAATACTGAAAGATGGATTTATGCCCATTAACACAAATATAAGTAAGTACATTTTTATATTCAAATACAAAATAAAGTAGTGATGATCTAAACTATTATATAAACATACAACTCGAAAATTATGCAAGTTATATGTTTTCCTAAATAAAACTACTTAGGTTTAGCCTTAGATTTTGCTTTCTTTTTGACTGTCGCTAAATTGACTACGAAACATTTGGCAAATCCTTTGCGTCGAAGTTGTGATTTAGAAGCATATGCATTCGATAATTTTGGATAAGGACCAACTAAGATTTTATAGGAGTCTTTCCCTGCTGCTGATTTTTCGATAGAAACTAAGACTTTAGCTACTTTATTTTTCTTTAAAATATCTACTTGCTTTAATACATTTTTATATTTGGAAAAAATCCCAATTTGAACGGCAAATCCTTTATAGTCACTTCTTTTGCTACTAACTTCAAATAAACCATAAGTACTCACTCTAGGATCATTAATATTGATTGATCTAGATGATCTTTTTTGGCTACTTTTATTAAAACTAGCAGGTGTTTTTTGCACTTCAACTTTTACTTGAGCAGTGCCATTTTTTTCATTTGTTAAACCGATAGCTTCCGCTGCTATTCGAGATAATTCGATTATTCTACCATTATAAAATGGGCCTTTATCATTCACTCGAACCATGACACTTTTACCATTATCTACTCGAGTTACTTTTAATACCGTGTTTTTTTTGTGTGTTTGATGTGCTGCGGTGAAAGAATCTGCGTCATATTTCTCGTCATACGCAGTCTTAGCATCTTGAAATTTATCTCCATAATAGCAAGCAACACCATACTCTTGCGCTGAGAGAAAAATGGTACTGAACAGGAAAACAAAAGAAAATATATACTTTAACATGGCAATCGTTTTAATGATTTTGAAACAATAACGTGTGGGATTTTTAATAAATTCCAAAGAAGCTATTATTATTAAAAAGGAAAATACCCTTATTTATTGCTAATAGCAAGCTTTTCAGGTAATTACAAAGTAACAAATTTCATAAAAAAAAACAATCAAAGGGCGTAAATAAATAAAAAAAGACCTCAGTTTTTCAACTGAAGCCCTTATTTCACTGCGTTTAGTATATATATTTATCGTTTAATTTCTATTGATTTTGGAATTGGAAATTTTTTATTTAAATAATTGTGACCAATAATTATCTGCTTCATTTTTAATATCTTCGACTTTTTGCCATTTTTCTTTAGAAACTTGAGAATCAAAAAAGTATAATTTACCTTTTTTAATGACATAATATTCTGGACTTGAAACAATCTTTTTTCCGTCCATACTCATATTATATGCACACCAACCGCCGTATTGAGGCTCAAATTTGCTAGGCGTTGTTTTGAATTGATTAAGGCTATTACTACTTGAAAAGAAGTATTTTACACCATTGTATGTATGTGAAATAGTGCCATTTGCTCTGATTGCAGCGTCTTTTGTAAAGAAAGTAACTGGATCAAATCCTTTTATTGCGATGCCTCTATTTAAATTAAAATGACTCTTTCTTACTGATTCTTGTTGTGCAAAAATAGTGCTGACTGCGAAAATTGTAAAAATAATAATTGCGAAACTTACTTTGATAATTTTCATATTTGTGCTAGTTGTATGGTTCTATTAATATACTGTGCTTTATTTTTTATAATCAATCAATTTATTTACTCTTAAAACGTTATAATAATATAGTGATAGTGATTGTATTAATTGATTACAGCGGCAAGAAGCAGGAATAATCAAGAGGAAACAATCATCGTTTTTTGAAAAAAGTGACATTGAAAAAGATATAAATGATATTTTTTTATTGTTTATTGTTTGTTATGTAAAATGTTGATATTTAGTTTTTTGTGTAAATTTTTAATGTATGAAAAAGTTATTTTTTATCCTTGTAATTGTGATGTGTTTTCTAGCAAATTTATTTTCGCAAGAAGAATATGTTCCTAATGATGATGACCTTATCCGTAATTATGATCATGTCTATATTGATGGAATCAAAACTGTTCAATTTCGATTATATGGCTCACTGACAAGTTACCCAATTTTAAATTTGGATGGATCTGCTATCTTAGAATTAACTTTTGATGATTTGTCAGAGGAAGTATATGATTATACTTATGAAGTTGTGCATTGTAATTCTGATTGGACGAAATCGGAACTGAATGAAATGGATTATCTCAAGGGATTTAATAATGAGGTCATTCGTGATTACGAATTTTCGATCAATACTTTGACAAAATTTATCAATTATAGCTTGACTATTCCTAATCAAAATATAAAAATTACGAAATCTGGGAATTATCTCCTTCATATCTATGAAGACGGAGATAAGGAATTGCCTGTATTAACGCGTCGTTTTATGGTTGTCGAACCTTTGATGCAAGTTGTGCCAGAATTGACACGGACGGGAATGGTTAGCCAAGCAAGATCTCATCAAGAGATTGATTTTGCAGTATTACATAAAGATATTACGATTAATAACCCGCATGCGGAAGTCAATGTTGCAGTGTTGCAAAATGGAAGATGGGATAATGCCATTACAGGGGTGAAGCCGCTTTTTGTGAAGCCTGAGCAATTGGTATATGATTATCAAGGGAAAATTGCTTTTCCTGGAGGGAAAGAATATCGTAATTTTAGTACGCAAAGCTTGAAATATAGAACGGAGCAAGTCGCAAGAATTGTTGAAGACAAAATTGACAAATATCATGTTCAGTTATTTTCGGATATTGATCGTTCTTTCAAACCTTATATTTTCATGAATGATCTCAATGGCGGTTTTATGATTGATAATGATGATCGAGTGGTTAATCCGAGGTTGGGAGCAGATTATGCTTGGGTACATTTTTCTTTATTGGCAGATCAAGAATACGAAAAAGGGTCGGTTTATTTGTTCGGCGCTTTAACGGATTGGCAATTGCAGGATAAATATAAAATGACCTATAACGAAACCGAAAAAATTTATGCGACAAAGGCATTTTTAAAACAAGGGTATTATGATTATGAATATGCTTTTGTAACTGGCGCAGGAGCAAAACCAGATTTTTCTGAATTGGAAGGTAATTCGTATGAAACAGAAAATAAATATCAAGTTTTGGTCTATTATCGACCAATGGGAACGCGATTTGATCGTTTAGTCGCGGTTTCGGAAGTTAATTCTAATAATTAAAAATAGGTTTTGCCTCATTGAAAATAATACAACACTAACACGATGAAATCCAAATTATGCCTTTTAATTTTTTGCTGTACTAGTTATTATATGTTTGGGCAAAAAGCCTTAGTTGGTTTGCCGATGGCAGGACATGTATCGCCTTCTTCGGCTAATATTTTGGTATTAACAAAAACAACAGAAAGCCTTTGGGTTAAATATTGGACAGTAGAAGGAGATACAGCAACAACACAATTTTTTCCAGCTTATATTGATACATTAAAGAAATTTAATCTTCATTATTATAAATTTAAATTAGAAAACCTAACTGCTCAACAGACTTATCAAGCGCAGTTTTTTATTAATAAAATAACTACTCAATCCGTTGGAGATTTAACATTTTCTACGCCTCCAGCTATTAATACAGTAACCGATTTTTCTTTCACAATTGGTTCTTGTGCTGCCCCTTTTAAAGGCTTATTTGTCGGCTTGAAACCTTCTCTCAAAATCTTTGATGCGATGACTAAAAATCAAAGCGATTTTATGATTTGGATGGGAGATAATTTATATTATTTATTTAATGAATGGTGGGATTATGAGAAAATGATTAATAAAAACCTAGATTATCGCACCAATAAAAAAATCAGCCGTTTTCTGAATAGCCGACCACAATATGCAACATGGGATGATCATGACTATGGGCCAAATAATGCAGCAGGCGGTTTTAAAAATAAGAAAACAACCCTTGGAATTTTTAAGAATTTTTGGGCAAATGATAGTTGGGGATTGGAAAATACAGCAGGTGTTTTTGGAAAATTCTCTTACTCCGATGTGGATTTCTTTATGATGGACAGTCGATATCATCGGATTGATAAGGTTCAAATGTATGGCAAGGAACAGTTAGAATGGTTAAAAAAAGGATTGAAAAACTCGACGGCTTCTTTCAAATTTATCATTTCTGGAACGCAGGTTTTGCCGCATACAGGCGCGGAAGATTTAGGCGATTATCCAAATGAACACGCTGATTTGATGAACTTTTTGAAAGCTGAGAATATTACAGGTGTTATATTTTTTAGTGGCGATCGACATTTTGCAGAATTGATCAAAAAAGAGCGAAAAGGAACATATCCATTGCATGAAATGACTAGTTCTGCGCTTACAAGTTTCTATTTTCCAGGGTCAGGGAAACAAGAAGATGGGAGAGTAGAAGGCACTTTTTGGCGAAAGCGTAACTTTGGACGTGTTTCTGTTGAAGGTGATAAGGCGAATAGAAAATGTACTTTAGAGTTGTTTAGAATGAATGGGAAACCTGTTTGGAAACAGGAGTTTTTGGCGAAAGACCTAAAATAAAAAAATGGTGAGTTACAGTTTTTATTACTTGTAACTCACCATTTTTTTTTATCTTAAAAATTCTAAAATTGGTTGCTCATCTTGGAAATCTGGAAATAATTGAAGGAATATTTTACCTGAACCATCATGTTCATAAACCATCATTTGTAAGACTTGAAGTGCTTCTTTTTGTAATAAACTTTTGTATAAAACAGCTATTTTACAGCACTCAATTTCTACCGTTTCACAGTATTCTTCTGCAATATTAACAGCTTCTTGTGCTTGATCCAAAGCATCCAAAGCGATTAAAAAACTAATATATTGTACCCAAAGTTCATTATTAGTAGTATCTAAAACCAAAGCTTCTTTAAATAGCTCATCGGCTTTTTCATTATTATCTAATTGATAATTGGCTTCTGCTACTGCGGCAGTGAAAGCGGCATTTCCAGCCTCATTTTTCATTGCGCTTTCATAGGCACTTAGGGCATGAACCCAACGCTCTTCTTGAGAATAACATTCTCCCAAATGAAAGAAAGCAATACTACTAGAAGGATTGATTCGAGCAGCTTTAATAAAGCAATTTTTTGCTTGTCTAAAACTATCAATTAATTCATAAGTTTTGCCTAACTGCATACACAAATCAAAGCTTTGAGGAAATACTTCTAATCCTTGTTGCAATGCCTTGATTGCATTTTTATAATTACCTAATTCTGTCCATGCTTCACTACAATAGGTATAAGCAGGATGGAAATTTTCTTTAATTACAAAAGCAAATTCATAAGCTTCTGCTGCTTTTTCATAGGCTTTAGTACCAAAATAAGCATGTCCTAAATTATACCAAGCAACATGATTGTATGCGTTGTTGTCAATGGTTTTGTTATGTAATATAATGCTATCTTCATACCGTTCTGCAAGTTCTGTACAAAGCCAAATTCGCTCTAATGCGGCTTCATTTTCAGGATCAAAGGCAAGGACTTTTTCTAGAGCATTAAACATTTTATCATATTCCTCCATGTCCTCATAAACTGTTGCATAAGCCAGATGTAACTCATCTGTATCAGATTGACTTATGCGCAATTTGACTTTTTCTAAAGTAGCTAGAGCCTCATCAAATCGAGAAAAAGAGGAAAAAATTTCAGCACGAGTAAGATAAATTTCCGTATCAGAAGAGTCATATAATTCAGCCTCTTCCAATAATTCTAATGCTTGGGCTTCTCGTTTATCTTCCATTAAAATTTGGGCTTTTTGAATAAAAAAAGTCGCGCTATATGGATGTTGTTCAAATGCAAAATCTAAAACTTTGAGTGCTTTATCTATCTGATGTTGTTTTTCATAATAATTAATTAAATTAGTAAATTGTTGTTTTTCGAAAAAAACTATTCCTTCTTCTTTCAACATACGTTCATATCGAGTAACAAGCGCCTTATGGTCTTGCTCCTCTTCTTGAAAATGGTCTCTATGCATTCAATATTTTTTTATAAAAAATGGTGGTCTGTTTTGATACATTCAAAAAACCTCCTACTTTAATTTTTCTGCTTAATTGTGTTATTATTGTTTGGCTCTTTAGCAAAACATAACAAGAGTATTCTATATTTAAGGATACCTTATTTGTTAATAATAAGACCTTAATTATGGTTAATAGACACATTTAATGCCTTTTTTTCATAAAGATTTTGTTTTTTATTAATGAATAAAACACTGAAATATTGTAATAGTTTGATGATAAGGATAAATAAAAATTAAAGAAATTAGAACATAAAATGAATTGATTTTTATAGTGTTTTGAATTGCTTGAAAAAGCTATCTTATAATAATAAAGATAACCATTTTTAATGTAAAAATCTAGTTTTTAACTATTAAAAATGGCTATCTTTTTTATCAATTTCATAATAATTAATCAAAGAAATAAGAAGGAATTAAGCTAGCTAGAAGCGAGAAAAATTAAAAGCACACTAACTCATTCATTATCAATTCTCCATTGTCAATTATCAATTAAAAACTAGTGCATTCGGACTATTTTGGGCGTGAATTTTCCTAATACATCGACCAAACTATGTTGTTCTGCCATGACTTGATGAATGTCTTTATAGGCAAAAGGCGATTCGTCAATTGCTCCACCGATTAGCTTAACACGATGTTTTTTTAGCTCTTGTCTCATTGCACTATTCGTAAAGGATTTTCGCGCTTGAGTTCTTGACATTGCTCGACCAGCTCCATGAGCCGCAGAATTAAAAGATTCTGGATTGCCTTTTCCTCTGACAATAAAACCAGGCGCAGTCATCGAACCTGGAATAACTCCTAGTTCACCTTTCTTGGCTGGAGTTGCGCCTTTTCGATGGATAATGACTTCTTTTCCATTCGGCAAACGCTCTTTCCAAGCAAAATTATGATGATTTTCTACTCTTGCAATTGGCTTTCGTCCCAAAACATTAGAAAGGCGTTTGTGTATTTGATGATGACAAGCCGAGGCATAATCACCTGCCAAATTCATCGCAATCCAATATTCCATACCTGCTTCGGTATCCAAATCAAGCCAAGCCAAATGTTGTGCCTCTCTAGGCAAAAAACATTGTTGTTTCGCTATTTTGGTGTAATGTTGTGCCACTTGCGCCCCAAAACCCCTCGAACCAGAATGTGATAAAAGCCCTAAATAAGGTTTAGTATGAAGCCCTAATCCATTATTAGGTTCAGTGATTTCGACAATACCAAATTCTACAAAATGATTGCCCGAACCCGATGATCCGAGTTGTTTATAGGCTTTATCTTTCAACTTTCGTATGAAAGCCACTTCTTTAAATTCTTTTCGATCAAAAATTGGATCTTCGGAAACTGGATGGCTAAAAGATTTCTCTCCAAATCGAGTATGTTCTTTTAATGCTTCTTTGAGCATATAACTTTCTTGACGAAGAAAATTAGGTGAAATATCAAAAACAGATAAACACATTCTACATCCGATATCCATGCCTACACCATAGGGGATAACCGCGTTTTCGGTTGCTAAAACCCCACCGATTGGTAGCCCATAACCTTTGTGTCCATCAGGCATTAACGCGCCTCCGACCGTGATCGGCAAACGCATGGCTGTTCTCATTTGTTGTCGAGCGCCATTGTCGATGTATTTTTTGCCATAGACTTGAT
>CAKZLL010000531.1 GCA_937125475.1 uncultured Saprospiraceae bacterium
GATGAAACTGTGGCGAAGGCAATTGATTTTGTCCGAAAAATCCGAAAAATCCCGATTGTCATTCAAGATAGACGTGGTTTTTTCTCTACGCGTGTTATGGAGGCTTATGGAATTGAAGGAATGGCATTGTTAAAAGATGGCTGTTCTGCTAGCATCATCGAACAAACTGCCATTAATATTGGCATGACACAAGGTCCTTTGGCGATGATGGATGAAATTTCTATTGCGAATACCTTGATGTTTGAAGAACGTAAAATGAAATTTTTCCAACCTTTTTGGTATAATAAGGAAGTAGGCGTGATGCAAAAAATGGTCAAAGAATTGAAGCGCCCAGGAAAAATTAGTCAAGCTGGTTTTTATGATTATAAGGATGGAGAAAAACGACTTTGGTCAGAATTGGAAACGCATTTTCATGAAGAAACAAAGGATTTTTCTAGTCAAGATATTATCGAACGGCTATTGTTCGTTCAGTCTTTAGAGGCGCTTCGATGTTTAGAAAGTGGCGTGATTAATAGTGTGGAAGAAGTGAATGTTGCTAGTATTTATGGTTGGGGTTATGCTGCACAGAAAGGCGGGGTCTTACAATATATCAATGATTATGGTATTGAAAAATTCTTAAATCGAACAAAAAAACTAGCTGAATTGTATGGAGCTAGATTTGCACCACCTAAGATTTTGGTAGAGCAAGTGGAAAAGGGAATAGGTTTTTAAAAGGTATAAGCTTTATAAAAAGCACTAATTCTTTTTGAATTAGAAAACAGCCTTATAGATTATGGGCAGATATTTTCAAAGCATTCGCCTCGTAATCTATAAGGTTGTTTTTAAAATTAGCTATTTATTTTATTTTTAATAAAACCAATAACTAATTGCGCAGCATTTTGATAATTATTATGATTATTAATAATTATATCAGCTTCTGGGCGATAAGGTTCGATGTATTTTTTGAAAGAAGGCGAAACATGATGTTCATAACGGTATAAGACATCATCAACAGGATAATTTCGTTCGATTAAATCTCGCTTAATTCGACGAATAATTTTTAGTTCTTCGCGTGCATCTACGAAAAGCTTTAAGTCTATTAATTCGCTTATTTTCTTAAAATGAAAGATGAAAATGCCTTCTACAATAATGATTGGAGCGGGAGAAAATGTTAAAATTTTCGGCTCTGCCTCGTCATTATTAAACATATATTCCTCGCGTTGAATGCTTTCTCCATTCAATAATTTTTTAACATCATTGGCGAAAGCTTCATCATTAATACTACTTGGAATATCAAAATTCTCAATATTATTTTCGTCTTTTTGTTGTTCTGTTAATGGTCGATAATAATCGTCTTGCGAAATTATACACAATTCTTGATTACTAAAAGCTGCGGCTAAAGCACGTAAGAAAACGGTTTTTCCACTACCACTTCCTCCTGTAATGCCTATGATATAAGGTTTTTTTTGCATTTTTTATAAAAGTAAAATCAACAAATTAGAGTGTTTTTATTCTTCTATTAAATCTAGAATCCTATTCAAATCACCTGTGTCAGAAAAATTAATAACGATTTGTCCCTTTCCTTTTTCATTGACTTTTAAATCAATTTTTGTAGAGAACCGATTTTTTAAAGTATCACGAACTCGCTCATATTCTGCGGAAAGCTTAGGTTTTTTAGTCGCTTTTGCATCTTTTGGATTATTATATGCGGCAGCAAGTGCTTCTGTTGCTCTAACAGACAATTTTTCATCAATAATTTGGCGATGCAATTGTTTTAGAAAAGCTAAATCCTGAATGCCAGCCAAAACTCTAGCATGCCCCATAGACAGGTTTTTGTGTTTGAGATCCGATTGAATAGCAGGCGTTAACTTGAGTAAGCGTAAGTAATTAGTAACTGCACTTCGTTTTTTGCCCACTCGATCTGCCAATTTTTCATGCGTCAAATCAAATTCAACAATCAATCTAGAATAACTATTCGCAATCTCAATGGCATTTAAATCCTTACGTTGAATATTTTCAACCAATGCCATTTCTAGCAATTCTTGATCATTTCCAATACGGATATAAGCAGGGATTTCATTCAAGCCAGCTCTTTTTGAAGCTTTATAACGACGCTCTCCCGAGATTATTTGATAGCTCTCATGTCCTGTTCGTCGAACCGTGATTGGCTGGATAACGCCTAGATTTCGAATAGATTCAGATAATTCTTTTAAATCATATTCATCAAAATCCTTACGCGGCTGACCTGCATTTGGTGTGATTTGAACAATAGGCAACATGGCAAAGTTAGCAGCTAATTGCTTAACTACTTCTCCATGATTAGATTCAATTTCTTGGTTAATGTTGCTTAAAAGCGCATTAATCCCCTTTTTACCAGCTCTAAAATTCCTTCTTTTTGCCATGTATCTCTTACGCTAATTAAATGGATGAGTATGAAATTATTTTTTCTTTTTCTTTCTTTTCTTACGATTGACGCTTTTGTTCCGTGACATTTTATTTTTAATCAAAACCTCTTTGGCTAAATTAAAAAAGTTGATTGCCCCTTTTGAAGAAGCATCGTACAGCGCAACGGGCATACCTAAACTTGGCGCTTCTGCTAATCGCGTATTTCTATGTATAATGGTATCAAAAACTTGAGTTTTGAAAAATTCTCGAACTTGATCAATCACTTCATTTGCTAATCTTAAACGTCGATCATACATCGAAAGTAAAATACCTTCAATTTGTAGTTTCGGATTAAGCATTTTTTTGACTGTGCGAATGGTATCCATCAATTTTGCTAAACCTTCTAATGCAAAAAATTCACATTGAACAGGTACTAAAATTGTATCTGCCGCAGTTAAAGCATTAATAGTAATTAGACCAAGTGAGGGCAAACAATCGACAATGATGAAATCATATTCTTCTTTTAATGGTTGAAGGACACTATCCATAACATATTCTCTACGGAAACGATTGATTAACTCAACTTCCGCACCCACTAAATCAATACTAGAGGGCAAAAGGAAAAGATTTGGTGTTTCTGTTTCTACAATAGCAGCTTTAGGATCTTGCTTGTCATTAATCAAACAATCATAAAGGTTGATTTCTACTTCATCAGGATTGACTCCAATTCCAGAAGTGGAATTTGCCTGAGGATCTGCATCAATCAATAAAATTTTATATTCCAAAATTGCAAGACTAGCAGCTAGGTTGATAGAGGTTGTTGTTTTACCAACACCGCCTTTTTGATTAGCAATTGCTATGATTTTACCCATGTTAATGATATCGTTTTTTACGATTAGTTGATCAAAATACTATTAAATAATGTTTAATCAATTGATTGTCAATAATTCTTGATGAAAAATACCAAGAATTGAATGCTGTTCTTCTGGCAAATATACAAACCTTTGAGGTTCTCTTAAAATTAAAATGGATTTAAGTTTCGTGATAAATGCTTGTTTAGTGCTTTTTATTATAAAAAAAGTGAATTGCTTGATTTTTTATCATCAAATTAGTTTCATTTTAAATTGAAATGGCATAAAAAGATCCGATCTCTACGAAGAATCGGATCTTTAGGCAAATATGATTATTCAATTATTTTATATTCTGCTGGCATCTCAACTCTTTTTACACTAGATTTTCGTTTTAATATTACAGAATCATAAGTTTCATATTTGGCTGGACTTGCTGTTATTGAACCTGTGTTTAAACGGGCATCAGGGCAACAAATTACCGTTTTTGAAATGACTTTGTACTTCCCTGGTATTGTGATTTTCTTAATTGTTGCCTTTTTTACTAGAACTTGTTTTTCGTAAGTGATTTTTTTTCGACCTACTTTTTGGGTAACCTTAACCGTTTTGTAGATTGGCTCAGTGATTTCATATTTAACTCTTGCGGCTTCTAGTATGATTGTTTCCGTAGCTGTCATTAATTGAGATGGCTGAAATTGATTAATCCCAGCAGGTGCTACTTGATATTTGTGAGTTGATTTTTCAAGCTCAAACTCTTTATATTCATACCGAAAACTAGCTTCTTTGACCAAAACTGTATCTTTTTGAGCGAATAAAAATAATGGGCAAATAATGAAGGAGAAGAGTAATAGCGATTTGATTAGTTTCATAACTGTTTTGATTAAATAAAAGATGATGCTTCATTTTACTGAAAAAATAGAGTTGTGTTTCAATATTATTTATTTTTTCTAAAAGCGCCATTAAGGAAATTGGTACTAAAATAATTGAAAAACCAAATAAGCTATTGAAAATTAAAATGGACAATTGACTTCAAGCCAATTGTCCATTTTAATTTTGCTAAAGGAAATTATTATACTATTTCTAAGCCGAAGGATTATCTGTCATAGGCAATGCTGCATGAAAATCACTCGCAATTCTATTAGCATATTGATCCAATAATTCGAGGGTGCGATCTTGTTTAGCTGATTTGACAATCAAGCCAATATGGTACTCTTTTTTCATGCGCCACCAAATTTCATTATCTTGAAAAACGCTATCATTAGGATGTTTGTCTCTCGCTAAAGAAACGATCAAACCTGCATAATTTTTTTCAATTTTTGGAACGCTGTAAGGTTGTTTAGTCGCTTGCGCAATCTCTAATTTTGCCCATTCTGCCCAGATGTTAACGCCTGTTGAAGCTTCTACCATCTCCGCAATATGTGCGCCTCCAACTCTTGAAGCTGTTTCTAAAAAGTAAAATTGTCCGTTTTCTTTTGATTTAATAAATTCCGAATGCGACGCACTATAATTCATTCCAAAAGCAGACATTAATTTTTTATTAATTGCCTTCAAATCTTTATGATCCGCAGAATTGTATTTTACAATAGCCGTTCTAAAAATCCCACCGCCATGAGCAACTTCCATCGGTGTGTCCAAATATTGAGAACAACTCACAAATTTCACCTTCTTATCAACGGTAATCGCATCAACGTGATAAACATCTCCAGGAGTGAATTTTTCAATCAAAAATAAATGACGTTCGTCGCCCAGTTGATTAAGTAAATCCCACAATTCTTCGGTATTTTGAACTTTCTTAATACCAGCTGCCGAAGCTTCTGAACGTGGTTTGACCATCCACGGAGCTGAAACCGTTTGAGTAAATTCATGAATTTCATCATCATTAAACAAACCGCTAAAAGCTGGAACAGGAATATTGACCTCAGCTGCTTTCATACGCATTGCCAATTTATCTCGGAAATAGCGATAGGTCGTCTGACCCATTCCTGGAATTCTAAAATGTTCTCGTAGTGCAGCGCCTTTTTCTACATCAAAATCATCTAATGCGACAATTCTATCAATCTTTTTGGAACGCATCGTGTAAGC
The DNA here is from genome assembly GCA_937125475.1 of uncultured Saprospiraceae bacterium. GTDB lineage: Bacteria > Bacteroidota > Bacteroidia > Chitinophagales > Saprospiraceae > CAKZLL01. The sequence goes on from CAKZLL010000531.1 coordinate 5,295, forward strand.
CAAACCATTAATTAGGTGTTCCATATTCCATTCACCCTGAATTTCGGTTTCCGATTCCATAAAGAAAAACTCATCTATGGATTCTCTAGGCCAATCCGCATGTTCTAATGTTTTATCTGTTAAAAGAAAAACCGTTGCGCCCGATTCTTTACAACTTTTTAAAAAATCTTCTCCTTTGAAATAACTAGATATACATAGGAAAGTGGGAGATTTTTTCATAGTGCAGAATTTTATTTTTATTGACAAAAGTCGTTGATTATCTGTATTTAATATATTTGCAAATATACTATTTTAAAGAATAGAAACAAGACTTTTTTATTGGTTTGGAGTTCGCTGAATAGGAGAGGAGAGCGTCAAAAAATTGGTTTTTTCCGATTTTTAAAAATAAAAGAACAACCTTTATACAAGAATCAAAATAAAGTCATTTGTGGAAATTTGTAAAAACCATTTTATATTTGGATTGCTTTTTTTTTGAAAAAATATTTTATTCTTAAAAGTTAATCGTATTTTAATCCATCAATAATCTAAAAAACAAGCAAATGAAACATCTTCTATTTTTTATGAGAAAACCCTTTACCAATTACTTATTAGTTGATTATATTGACAAAAAGGATAAAGTAGTTGTTTTTCGATTAGATACTCTTTATAGTTTATTAAAATCATGGAATTATCTAAAAGATTATAATGAATTAGAAGGGATAATACCAATAGCTGATACTTTAGGAGGTGGGTAATTTTGGGGATTAGGGTTAAACAAAAATAATTACAATACGATTTATTTAGTAAACCATGATTTCTCAAAGATTAAAATTGCTAACTCTTTTACAGATTTTATATCAAAAATGATTTTTGTATAGTATGAAGTTAAAATACAAGTAACCCACTTAAAATTGGAAACACCACCTATTCCAAAACCTCACTAATCCTCTCACCATTCCAAAAAACAGTTTTAATCACATCTTTCTCCTTTAAATCGGTAGCATTTTTAACTAATTGTCCTTTCTTTAAAGTCAAGGTAAAGCCGCGTTTTAAGGTGTTTTCAGGATTGAGTAGCGTAATATTTTTGTCTAAATTTTCAATAATATGAGTTTGATTATTCAAATAAGCTTTGGTATTTCTTGGAATTTCGGCAGCTATGAAATCTAACATTCGTTGCTGATTATTTAAAAAATGCTGTGTTTTGAGTTGTATATTATGCTCAATGTTTTGGAGATTTAGCCTTGATTTTTGTTGGGAAAAACGAGTTAATTCAACAACACGCAAATAAGCTTGCTCAGCTTCTGCTTCAAAAGTAGCATTATGTTGAACGATAAAATCAGCAACAGCGGTAGGTGTTTTTAGAGCGGTATGCGCGACCATATCTGCGACACTTTCATCTATTTCATGCCCAATTCCTGTCAAAACAGGCAAAGCAGCATTGGCAATTGCCTTACTAATATTGAACAAATCAAATGCAGCCAAATCTAGTTTTGCACCACCTCCACGTATAATAATAATCAAGTCAAATTTGTCAGGTTGAGTGTTAATTCTTCGGATTGCGTGAACGATTTCTTCTTCGGATTTATCTCCTTGCATTGCTGCGGCAAATAACTGATTATCAAAGTGATAACCCCATTCATTCTCAACTAATTGATTAACAAAATCTTTATACCCCGCAGCCCGTTCGCTAGAGATAATTGCTATTTTTTGAATAACCTTTGGCAAAGAATGTTTTTTGTTTTTGCCAATGAGTTTTAGCTCCATGAGGCGTTTGATTGTTTCACGGCGTTTGAGTGCCAACGCTCCCAATGTGAAAGTCGTATCAATATCTTGAATAACCAAAGACATTCCATATCGCTCACTAAATTCGACCTTCGCCAATAATAAAACCGATTGTCCTGTCGTCAAAATTTGATCAATAATATTGCCTTTATCTCTTTTGATACTTTGATATTGACGCGCCCAAAGCACTGCACGCGATTGAGCCAAGACTTGACTAGAAATCTCATCTTTTTCTATGAGTTCCAAATACATTTGTCCACGAGAACGCCCAATTTGAGAAATCTCACACTTGATCCATAACGGTTCAGGTAAATTTAAAGAAATGACTCGTCGGATGAATTCATTAAGCTCTTGTAGACTATATTTTTTCATAAAAAGGCTTTGAAACAAACTTAAAAAAATGAACTATTCTTCTTCTTTGAAATAGCATTGAATGAATTGATGAAAAATGATTACAAATATAATATTCACTAAATAAAAATACAACATCCAAATGGGGAAGCCAAAGAAAAAAGAGGGTTGAGTAGAAAAATCAATGAAGAAATGCGCCATAAATGACAGAATTAATAAGCCAAAAGTAATGACCTAAATCGTTCGATTGTGTGTTTGTTCTATCATGATTTTGATTAAATTATTATTAATATGATTATTTATTTTACTCATATGTTAAATTCTTTAAAATGATTTATAAATAAAACATTTTCATAAGTAAGCTCAAGTGCAAATTTTTAAATAGGTATTTCTTATGAAAATAATGAGATGCAATTCTTTTCTTCATGAAAAAAGTCGTCAGATGAGTAAGGTGTTAAAGTTGATTAATCGTATATCAACTAATAATTTGAACAATCTCACCTGATGACTACTTTTTTATAATTAATGTGAAGAACGGAACCAAATAATGCTTTGTACACTGAATAATACTAATTTTATTTATAAATGTCGCACAAAATTATCTAATAAGTTTGTTGCATCATTACGTTAGTGCAGTGATAATGTCAGGTTTGACTATAATCTGGAAGTTACGTTGAGCCTGTTTTTATTCATTCTAAAGTTTAATAAATAGTATAATAAAATAGAGTAGGGGATTGACAAACTTTAAAAGTAATCAATCCCCCCCCCTAGTTTTTTGTAAGTATTTGAAAATCAAGATCTTAGTCTTAGTATTTGTTCAATAACTCACTTTGTGCGCGAATTGCATCTTTAAATTCCTCACCCATACTA
>CAKZLL010000532.1 GCA_937125475.1 uncultured Saprospiraceae bacterium
AAAAAAATAAAAGAAAATAAAATATGAAGCAGCGAGAAAAGAATTACAAACGATTGTAAAACAATTGGAAAACCAAGAGGTTAATATGGATAATCTGTTAGAAAAGGTAAAAAGAGCCAAAGAATTATTGGACTTTTGTAAGCAAAAGTTGAGAAGTGTGGAAAGTGAAATTGGATAAAAAATAATGATAAGCATTCAATCATCTAGCAATCAGAACAATCCTCTTTTATGAAACTTCTAGAAGTCAAAAAATTAAGTACTTACTTCATAACTAATCAGTTGACAACCAAAGCTGTTGACAATATTAGTTTTACTTTAAATCGTGGAGAAACGATTGGAATTGTTGGTGAATCTGGATCTGGAAAATCTGTCACAGCGCTTTCTATTATAAGATTGATTACATCACCAGGGCAAATCAAGAGCGGTGAAATTATCTATTATCCTAAAAATGAACAGCCTGTTGATTTATTAAAATTGTCAGAAGAAGAAATACGAAAATATCGAGGCAGTGAAATTGCTATGATTTTTCAAGAGCCTATGACTTCGCTCAATCCTGTTTTTTCTTGTGGAAATCAAGTAATTGAAGCTATTTTATTACATCAACAAGTAACTAAGAAAATAGCGCGTCAGCAAGTTCTAACGCTTTTTGAAAAAGTACAACTGCCTGACCCAGAACGAATTTTTAGGGCTTACCCTCATGAATTATCTGGTGGTCAAAAACAGCGCGTGATGATTGCTATGGCAATGTCTTGTCATCCTAATATCTTAATAGCTGATGAACCAACAACCGCGCTTGATGTTACAGTTCAGAAAAAAATTCTGGATCTGATGATGAATTTAAAAGCGGAATTAGACGCTTCTGTTTTGTTTATTACCCATGATTTGGGGGTGGTTTCTGAAATTGCAGATCGTGTTTTGGTGATGTATAAAGGCAAAATAGTGGAGCAAGGAAAGATGCAAGATATTTTTGATGCGCCTCAACATCCTTATACTAAAGGATTATTAGCTTGTCGCCCTCCTTTAGATTATCGCTTAAAAAGATTGCCAACTATCGCGGATTTTATGGAAGAAAGGATGGAGAATGATGAGCGTATTCTAACTGAAAAAGAACAATCTATTGCCAATATTATTGAACCCAATAAGGTTAGTTTAACGGATTTTAATCAACGACAAGTCAAGCTACAAGGGCAAGAGCCTTTGTTTCAAGTGAAAAATTTGAAGGCTTATTTTCCAAATAAAAAGAATTGGTTTGGGCAGACTAAAACTTATATTAAGGCAGTAGATGATGTGAGTTTTGAAGTGTATAAAGGAGAAACTTTAGGGCTAGTAGGAGAATCTGGCTGCGGTAAAACGACGCTCGGACGCACAATTCTAAAACTTATTGAAGCACACTCTGGCGATGTTTTTTATAAAAATCAATCGTTATTTGAATTAGATGATACTGCATTGAAAGATCTTCGCAAAGATATTCAAATCATTTTTCAAGATCCATATTCTTCACTTAATCCTCGAAAAACGATAGGGAGCGCGATCTTAGAACCAATGCAGGTACATGGAATTTTGAAAAATGATAAAGAACGAAAGGCTAGGGTAGAGGAATTATTAGAAATAGTAGCTTTAGATAAAAAATATTATCATCGGTATCCACATGAGTTTTCTGGTGGGCAGCGTCAACGAGTTTGCATTGCAAGGGCTTTATCAGTTAATCCGAAATTCATTGTTTGTGATGAATCTGTTTCGGCTTTGGATGTCTCAGTACAGGCTCAAATTTTGAATTTATTGATAGAATTGCGTGAAAAATATGAATTGACATACATCTTTATTTCGCACGATTTGTCAGTAGTCAAATTGATTAGTGATCGAATTATGGTGATGAATGAAGGTAAAATCGAAGAGATTAATGACGCAGAAACGATTTATAAAAATCCTGCAACTGATTATACTCAGCGTTTAATTGATGCAATTCCAAATATTACGTAGGACATTGACATTGTAGGGCAAAGGCATGCCTTTGCCCTACGCAATATTCGGTATCAAACCATAAATCAAATCTAATAATCCATTATTTGCTGTATTTTTTCCCTCAATCTATCGACTGGCAAATATTGTTGTTCTAAAGGAACAGCAAAAGGAATAGGCGTATCCATACTTGTCCCCCGCAGTACAGGCGCATCTAAAAATTCAAAAAGATATTCTGAAATATAAGCTGCAAGTTCAGCGCCTACGCCACCCGTTTGATTAGCTTCATGCAAAATAATAACGCGATTATTTTTCTTAACAGTAGTTTGAATTGCTTCATAATCCAATGGTGCGAGGCATCTCAAATCTAGAATATCAGCAGAAACATTCATTTCTTCACAGACCTGTTTAGCCCAATGTACGCCATAACCATAGGTAATAATTGACAAGTCATTGCCAGATTGCGCCAAAGCAGCTTTTCCTAATTCAATGGTATAATAATCATCAGGCACATGATCAGAAATTCTGCGATACAATGCCTTATGTTCAAAAAACAAAACAGGATTTGGATCTTCAAAAGCCGCAAGTAACAAGCCTTTGGCATCATAAGGATTAGAAGGATAAATGATTTTTAAGCCAGGCGTATGAAAAAACCAAGCCTCATTACTTTGTGAATGAAATGGTCCAGCACCAACACCACCGCCTGCGGGCATTCTAATGACAACATCAGCATTTTGTCCCCATCGGTAATGTATTTTAGCGAGATTATTAATAATCTGATTAAAACCGCAAGTGACAAAATCCGCGAATTGCATTTCTACCATTGCTTTGTGTCCTTTGATGCTTAATCCCAATCCAATCCCAACAATAGCGCTTTCGCAAAGTGGCGTATTTCTGACCCGAGCTTTACCATATTTATCCGTAAAACCATCGGTTATTTTAAATACACCGCCATAATCTGCAATATCTTGCCCCATCAAAACAAGGCTGTCATGCTTTCGCATTGCCCAATCTAATCCATCTGAAATAGCATCAATAAAGCGTTTTTCTGATGCAGAATTAGAAGAAGGAGGCGTTGCTTTTAGCTCGAAAGGTGCAAAAACATCCTGATATTCTTGTACATCATTAGGCGTAACAGTTGGTGCAGCATTGGCTTTTTTTAATCCATCAATAATAGCTTTTTTGTAGGTAGCTCGAAGATTACTAATCATTTCATCCGTTAGAATATCAATTGATTTTAAGTAATTTTCATAGTTTTCAATTGGATCTTTGGCTGCCCATTCTGTCATTAAGTCCTTAGGAACGTACTTTGTGCCAGACGCTTCTTCATGACCACGCATTCTAAAAGTCATGCATTCGACCAATACAGGGCGCGGATTTTGGCGCATATCTTCCGCTAAAGCGTTCAATTGATGATAAACCTCTAGAATATTATTTCCATCAATTTTTATGGCTTCCATTCCATAACCGATGCCTTTATCTGCAATTGATACACAATTATATTGCTCACTTACAGGAGTAGAAAGTCCATAGCCATTATTCTCTATAACAAAGATGACGGGTAAATTCCAAACAGAAGCGACATTCAAAGCTTCATGGAAATCGCCTTCACTCGTGCCGCCTTCTCCTGTAAATGCTACGGCAACTTTGGCTTCATTTTTTAATAAATGAGCTAAACCAACTCCACCTGCTAAGGCTAATTGTGGTCCTAAGTGGGAAATCATACCCACAATATTGTAATCTTTAGCACCAAAGTGGAAAGAACGATCTCTTCCTTTGGTAAAACCAAGTGGTTTTCCTTGCCATTGTGCAAAAAGCCGTTCTAAAGGAACTTGACGAGTAGTGAAAACCCCCAGATTTCGATGCATCGGGAAAATTGTCTCATCCTTGTGCAAAACGGAAGTCACACCAACCGAAATAGCCTCTTGACCAATGCCCGAAAACCATTTAGAGATTTTGCCTTGACGCAATAGAATTAACATTTTTTCTTCAATCATTCTTGGCAAAAGCAATGATTGATATAATTGAACTAGCTCCTCATCGGAAAGGGCTTTTCTATCAAAATTCATAGTTGTATAGCTTGCTAACCCACAGTTTAAGTTATGGGTTGAAATTCAATGATTTATTTCAGATAACCATTAACGGCATCCCAATTAATGACATTAAAGAAATTGGAAATGTAATCGCCTCTTAGATTCTGATATTTTAAATAATAAGCGTGTTCCCAAACATCCAATCCTAAAATCGGTGTTCCAGTTTGCTCCACTAAACCCTTCATTAAGGGGTTATCTTGATTAGCAGTTGAAGTAATAAATAGCTTATTATCAGTATCTTTACAGAGCCATGCCCATCCTGAACCAAAAACACCTTTAGCCGCAGCGGCAAATTCTTCTTGGAATTTCTCAAAAGAGCCGAAAGCTGTATTGATGGCTGTTGCAGCATCACCAGTAGGTTGTCCTCCAGCGTTTGGTGCCATGATTGACCAGAATAACTTGTGATTATAAAAACCACCGCCATTATTTCTAATACCATTTTGAGCTTCTGCACCAGTTAGAGTAGCAAACATTTCTTCGATAGTTTTACCTGCAAAATCAGCATCTCCATCAAGTGCAGCATTAAACTTTTTAGTATAACCAGCGTGGTGTTTGCTGTGATGAATTTCCATTGTTTGAGCGTCGATATAAGGCTCAAGCGCGTTGTATTCAAAACCTAAAGCTGGCAATTCATAAGTACCAGTTGGAGCAGGTATATCTTTATTGTCTTCAACATTATCTCCACATGAAGAAATCAGCGGACTGACAAACGCTCCAGCGGTAATAATAGAAGTTACTTTTAAAAAATTTCTTTTTTTCATAATCTATATTAGATAAGTATTATTTTAAATGGATTAGTTTTTTGATGAAAAATTATGGTGAAAAAAATAAAAAATCATTTTATCATGATCATAGTTTTGTCAAAAATACTATTATGATGCAATATAGTTTTTTATTTAAAAATAGAGTAGGCGTTGAGGTTTAAAAAGAGGGAGTTTGTCAATTGTTAATCAGTAATTATTTAATTGACTAGTAAAAATATAATGTTCTTAGTTTGATAATTAGGAATGTTTCACTGTTAAGCTTCTAAAAGCATAGGTTTTTAATTTTAATTTTATTTTTGATTATCAGTTGTTTATGTATTATTTATTTATGTAATAATATAGGATAAATAGTTTTTGAAACATTTGTGTTCGTCAGTAGTATAAAATATTTGTTCTTTTGGAGGTAGATATATAAAATTTAATTAGTTAAAATAGTAGTATGCATAATATAGTATTGTTTTCCGTATTTAAATATTATAAAAAAATGTAAATTGTTTTTTTTTACAATAAAAAAATTTATATATTGCATCATCACAGGATTAATTACTACTTTAAAAATATAAAAAAATGAAAAATAAAATCACATTAGAATTAATATTAGAACCTCCCAGCACATCAATTTTAAAACTTAAATACTTTCCCAAAATTTAAGTTTTCTTTCAATAAATTTCTTTAACAATTATCGGTTCATTGACAATTTTTGCCAGAGTGAATATTTTCTTAATCCAGTGGTGACTTGCCCCGTTGTTTTTCAAAGAGTTAGAACAATGAGACAAGTCTATATTGGACTAAAAGGTAAAAATTGTCAATGAACCCAATTATTAATATTATATAATACTATGATATGTCCCGTTTGTACAACTACAAATGTACGAGAGGCTGTGCATTGCAGTACTTGTAACTGGTATTTTCCACTAAAAGATAGTCCACAATACCACATCGAATTAGGTAGAGCTAAACAAACTTATCAAATGGCTAGTAATTTTAGCCAGATGTTTCAGCATATGCAGATTCAAAGCAAAATGTTGGAAAAAATGAGCTTTAGGCTGGATGGTTTAGAGAATGAATTGACCGAAATTAAAAAAAATAAACCAGCATCAGGATCTACAAGTGAACCACCTCAAAACACCTATCCACCTTTAACACCTTCTCTTAAAGCAGAGGATTTTGATACGCCTGAAAAAAGACTAAACTGGTGGAATCATTTAGAGGAACAGTGGCAAAAAGCATTTAAAGAGGCGGTGCTTCAGAAAAGTCAATTTCATCAATTAACAGATGAAGATTATCAATTTGTATTAGATGCTTCCATTCTAAGATTTGTTGGACCGAAAGGAATGCACCCTAATATAGGTTTTGAATTGACGAATTTATCGGGTATTCAGCATTTAACTAAGTTAAATATTTTAGTTGTTACTCATAATGCATTAATAGATTTAAAAGGAATAGAATATTTAGAAGGGCTACATACCTTATTTGCTAATAGTAATAAACTAAAACAGATCAACGCAGTTCATTATTTACCTCAATTACAAAAAATATATATTAATGCTAATCAAGTTAAAAGCATTTTGCCTGTTAAAAGGCTAATTAATTTAGAAATACTGTATTGCTGTTATAATCAGTTAACGAATTTAGAGGGACTAACCCCTAATCATATTGAAAAATTAGGAGAATTTGTGTGTCTGCCTAATGATAAAATAAACCATATTGAAGTAAAAAGAATAGAAGATATGGGAATTGCTTGTAAAAAAGGGTAACGTTTACTTAAAAACAAGGATGAATAAATAATAAAGATACTTTATTCAAATTTTATTTACATTGTTGGTTACTTATAAATAAAAAAGTACACTTGATACATGTAAAGGGATAATTCTTGTTTAGGTAGAAAAAGCTTAAATATAAAATTTATTTCTTAATAATTTAAAATATAATTATTATGACACCTTTTATTGGACAAATTTGTATGTTTGGTTTTGGTTGGGCTCCGCGAAGTTGGGCTACATGTGATGGTCAAGTAGTTGCTATTTCTAGTAATGAAGCATTATTTTCATTACTAGGTACTACCTATGGTGGTGATGGACGTACTACTTTCGGACTTCCCGACTTGAGAGGACGTGTGCCTATGCATCATGGTAATGGACCTGGTTTAACTGGTAGAAGGCTAGGAGCAAAAGAAGGTCAAGAAACCAAAAATCTTGATAGCTCAGAGATGCCAGTACACAAGCACGACTTAGTGGGTAATATAAGATTTAGACTAGGTAACCTGGCTGGTGATACTGCGATTGGTTTTAATAGATCATTGGCAGCTATTGCAGGAGATGATGATGGTTCTGGTACTACTGGTGATTTAATTTTTAATACGACACCACAGTATAACCTAAATCGAACTTTAGATGCTGGTACTATAGATCATAGTGGTTTAGCTGTTGCTAATGCTGGCAGTGGACAGGGATTTGGTCTTATGCAACCTTATAGCGTTATTAGCTTTGCTATCGCTCTAGATGGCGTTTACCCATCTCGTGACTAAAGGCATCATTTTTAGTCTTAAAAAATTAGTGATTTTAAATTTCTTATTATTGCAGTCTTAAATTTTAGGGGCAAGGAAATAAATAACCTACCTAGTTTGCGTGATAAATTTTATGCTGAACAAGGCGCATTTATCGCAGAATAGCGGGCTATTCAAGAAAGATGCAATGCAGTAGAGCATAAAATTTATAGCAAAATGGGTAGATTATTTTTTGCGCACTCCTTTATCTATAAAACTTTTTTTTAATGGAAATAAGATTAAACAATACTATTCAAAGAGACCCAGAATTAATGTCTAGCAAACTTGATAATGAAGTTGTTTTATTAAGTATTAATAATGGGAAATATTATAAGATCGATGAAGTTGGTGCAGGAATTTGGGAAAAAATAGAAAACCCCACTAAAGTTGATGAGATTTGTAAAATGATGGCTAAAGAGTATGAAGTTGATGTAGAGGAATGTCAGCAAGATACCTTTAACTTTCTTCAACAATTATTAAAAGATAATTTAATTAGTATTATTCAATAATATGAAGCTCTTCAATAAATGGTTACAATTGCCTTTTCGAGATAAAACTCTTTTGGTTAAGATTCTCTTTCTACTCAGTTTTTCAAAATTATCTATACTCTTATTACATTTTAAAAATGTAGTAAATAAATTAGGAGAGCTAAGAAAGGATACAAGTCAGAAAGTACTATTACCCAAAGATTTAGCTTTTGCTCGAAAATTGAAAAGTTATATTTATACAGTTGCTAACCTTTTACCATGGAAAAGCAAGTGTTTTGATAAAGCTATTACTGCCAAATTAATTTTGGATAAAAGGAATATTCCTACAACAGTTTATTTTGGAGTTGCCAAAACCGAAACATCAAATAATAATGGAGAAAATAAAGCATTTAAATCGCATTTTACCCTATACAGG
>CAKZLL010000533.1 GCA_937125475.1 uncultured Saprospiraceae bacterium
GGTACAGGTACATTTGGTGCATTGCTCGGACAAGTGGCTATTTCAGTTGATTCAGGTTCACAAATTATCAATATTCTTGACGAAAATATTCCTGTTACATTTATTATGAGCAATATGCTTTGTATTAATAATACTTTCGGGCAAATAGGTATTAACGAAAATGGGAATAATCCAGATGTGTCGGCTACACTAGACGTTAGTAGTGCTAACAAAGGAATTTTAATACCAAGAATGGATAGTACAAGTAGAAATGCTATCAGTTTGCCAGCAATAGGATTATTAGTTTATGATACTGATTATAATAGCTTTTGGTATTTTTCGACCAATTGGAAAGAAATCGGTGCAGGAACAGGAAGTACGATAACTGTAACAGATTTAATACAGGATACTGACAATGATACAAAAGTACAAGTCGAAGAAAACACAGACGAAGACATCATTCGATTTGATTTAGGTGGAACGGAACATTATAAATTTGAAAATGGTCGAATAGAATTTTTGAATACAGGTTCGTCCATTTTTCTTGGCGAGAATGCAGGTTTAAATGATGATTTTTCAAATAATGAAAATATCGGAATTGGTTTAGATGCTTTGAAAAGTAACAATACTGCTTTTAGAATGATTGCTATTGGTACATATTCATTAGAACATGGTGGAGATGGTAATGTCGCAATAGGTTATGGAACAGGAAGTTCTACAACAGGTAAGTATAATATCTTTTTAGGACATAATGCTGGTACAAATGCAACAGGCGATAATAAATTATTTATTGAAAATTCAAGTGCAGATTCAACTGCTGCACTTATCTATGGAGAGTTTGACAATGACTTCTTACGCTTCAATGGTGCTGTAAATATCAATGGTGCATATCAATTCCCGACCGTCGATGGAGGTGTCAATCAAATATTACAAACTGATCTCATGATGGTGACAATGAAGGTATTACTATATCAAGTAGTGGAAATGTAGGCATTCAGAAATTTTATAATAATGTCAGTTTTACCATTCGAGGAGATGCAAGTAATGTTAATAATAACACTCTTCTTTTAGTGGAAAAGGATGATGGTCAAAATATACTAAGTATCGAAAATGACGGAGATATTATTACTCATGGTAATTGGCTTTCTAATGCTGGAGGTGATAGTGGTCTGCAAATTAGCTTGAACGGTACTGTAAAAATATCGAACACCTTTAATACTGATAATAAATGGATTTCAGGCGATGGTGGAAACGAAGGAATTTCTATTGATGATGATGGTAATGTGGGAATAGGTACAAATACACCAAGTTGGGCATTGGATGTAACAAATGATATAACTGGTATAGGAAACTATGTGGCTATTATTCAAAATACCGCAGATGATAATACAACCAGAAATGATGTTTTACTAATCAAAGGTGGACATAGCTCTTATAATTCAAGCCATCAATCAAATTTTATTCACTTTGAAGATGCTGGCGGAAATCACTGTGGAGAAATCAAACAAACAGGCAATAGTTCACTTAATTACGGTACATCAAGTGACCGAAGATTAAAAGAAAACATCCGACTAACTCAATTCAGTGTTGCTGATTTGATGAAAATAGAAGTACAAGATTACAATTACATCACAGACCACGACACTTTGGTTAATACTGGATTTATAGCACAAGACCTTTATAAAGTTTATCCAAATCCTGTTGGTATTGGTGGAGCAGACGTTGAAACCAATCCTTGGAATGTTGATTACGGAAAATTAACACCAATCTTAGTGAAAAGTGTGCAAGACCAACAAAAAGAAATTAATCAACTGAAATCTGAAAATGAACAATTGAAAGCACAAGTCGCTAAAATCAATGATTTACAACAACAAAATGCTCAAATGCAAGCGATGCTAGAACAAATTCAAGCACAGTTGAATCGAACAAATGCCATTAACAATGAAGCAAAGTAATTAAAATAGTGATGCGGACTGGTTTTCATTTTTTTTAAAACATTTTAAGTACAAATAAATATTATATAAATATGAAAAATATCTTTTTTAAAATAACAAGAATACTATTTACAGTTGTTTTCATTTTTTTAATGAACAATATTTTTGCACAGATCGGCATCAATGAAGATGGTAGTTTGCCTGATGCTTCAGCGATGTTAGATGTAACTAGTACTAATAAAGGTGTACTTGTTCCTCGCATGACAACGGCACAACGAACCCTAATTAATAGTCCAGCTACAGGCTTGCTCGTATTCGATACTGACGAAACTAGTTTTTGGTTTTTTAATGGCACAACTTGGGTAGATTTAAGTGCCACAGAAGAGGCTTGGTTAAAAACTGATGGCTCGGCAATAACTTCTATAAACGATAGTATTTACACCAATGGCGATGTAGGAATAGGCACATCAACACCTAAAACTAAACTACATGTTGATGGTATTATTACGGCAGGAGCGAACAATTCACCTCATAGTGATACACTCTATGATGGAAGCGCAAGCATTATCATACCAGGTTCTACTTCGGATTATGTAATTTCGGTAGAGAACGATAATGGATCTATACAACATACATGGAATGCAACTGGTGAGGATGAGGAAAGGCTTATAGTCTCTAATGAAAAAGCTTATTCTCTTAGCATAGGAGTTACTACAAGTAACCCTACTTACCCATTGTTTGAATTTAAAAAAGAGAATGATAGTTCTTCATCTTCTGTTTCTGGAGATACTATTAACTGGGAAACTGTTTTTAAAGTTACTCAAGAGAACCGTTTCGGTATCAATGAAGATGATCCAGATGATATGTTGCATGTTACTACAGGCGGTTATGGGACTCGAATTCGTGCAGAGAACACTAATGATGGCTATGCAGGATTTTTATCTAAAAATTCTTTTGGTGAAATGTACTTTGGACTTCAAGGTAATGGTGATACTGACCCTGGATTTTACCATATTTATGATAATACAGTAGGTAAAAGACGACTGACTATTGATGATGATGGTTATGTAGGTTTAAGTGTTAATAGACCAAATGTAAGATTAGATGTAAATGGTGACATCGAATATACAGGTACAATTACAGATGTTTCTGACCGACGTTTGAAGGAAAATTTATTACCTATTTCAAATGCACTTTCTGGCTTGTTACAATTGAATGGTTACACTTATTCCATGAAGAATGATACTGCTCATACCCGTGAGTATGGTTTAATGGCGCAAGATGTACAAAAGATTTTTCCTGAAATGGTGAGCAACATTGATGCAGAAGGCAAATATTTAGGATTGAGTTACATTCAGTTCGTGCCTGTTTTGGTCGAAGGAATGAAGGAACAACAAGCTATTATTGAACAACAACAAAAAGAAATCAAAGCATTGAAACAGCAAAATGCTAAGATTAATCAGTTGGAACAACAAAACACTCAAATGCAAGTGATGCTAGAACAAATTCAAGCAGAATTAAATCAAAATAGTGAAAATTCTTCTAGTTCAGAAAAATAAATTGTGGTAATTATATCAGTAGTTCGGTGGTACTGAAATTAGTTTGATTCAGCACTTCCTTTATTGTTTTTATAAAAAATAGTTATGAAAAATATAAAACAGATTTTAATATATACAGCACTAATTTTATTGAGCATTCAAACATATGCTCAAACCAATTTTGTGATTAGCAATAATCACTTAGTACAAAATGGTAATTATCTTGTATTGCAAAATGCAAAGCTAATTAATAATAGTACTTTTCATTCGGATAGTGGGACGGTCATTGTGACAGGAGACGCATCTGATGCCAATTCTTCGATTGGTGGCACGTCTTCCACTACCTTTTCTTCGCTTTGGATTAATAAAAGTGCGAATAATGGATTGCTCGAAAACAGTATTCACATCAAGGATAGTTTACGTTTTCTTGGCGGATTATTTGACATTTCAGATTTTAATATTTCGATGGCAGACACTGCCGTTTTTAATGGTGCATCGACTTCTACTTATATCAAAACCACTGGACAAGGTGCTATTGTACGTCGTGTCGCATCGACTTATGTCGATTATCCTGTTGGCGATAATGTATATTCTCCGATTGCTGTAAATAACCTTGGTGATATAGATACATTCAGCGTACGGGCCAAAAGTGCGGTTTATTCTGACGGTTCATCAGGCAGTTTATTGACTAGTGATATAGTCAATATATCTTGGTACATAGATGAAAATACAGCAGGAAATGCCAATATTAACTACATTTTTCAATGGTATGAAACCGAAGAGTTAACAGGATTTGACCGAACGAACAGCAGCGTTTCGTATCATAATGGTACGAATTGGACATCAACAGCAAGTAGTAGTGTTTCTGGTACGAATCCTTATCTCAAGTTTGCAAATGGTATTACTCAAATGGGGGTTTTTGTAATCGGTGAAACGACTGCACTGCCAGTAGAATTATTGTATTTTTATGGAGAAAAGCAAGATGAAAATGTTCTATTAAGTTGGGAAACAGCTACAGAACTAAACAATTCACATTTCGATGTAGAATGGAGTTTGGATGGAACTAGTTTTGAAAAAATAGGACAAGTCACAGGTGCTGGTACAACAAACGAATCAAAATTGTATGATTTCCTT
>CAKZLL010000534.1 GCA_937125475.1 uncultured Saprospiraceae bacterium
TAAAACGATGTTTGACATACATATTGATATAGAATTTTTATATCTAAAAATTGAAGGGACAAAAGTAAGAAAGTGAAAGGAATTTAATCTAATTTATAAAATAAAAATATAATTTTATTACTCTAATAAAGTTTCAAATTGGCTGGATAAAACAAAAAAAGAACGAAAGTCATCACTTTCGCTCTTACCCCTATGATAATGCTTGCTGTTTATTTTTGAATTGCAATAAGCAATGTAAACTCTTGTTAATGAGTTAATTAAAAAATGTAGAATAAAGACTAAAAATAAATTAAAACTCATCTTCAATCTTTATCCACATAAACTATTGGAGAAATCAACTACATTTGTCAGTGTCAAAGATATATTAAAAGAACTGGCTTACCTACTTGTAAATAACAGGCGTTCGGTATAAACCTATAACTATCTAAATAATCAAATATCTTGCAAAAAGCCCTATTCTTTTTTTTCCAAAAAAATAAAAAATCAAGCTTATACTAATATTTGATCACTTTGCAATTTTCTATATTAAAAAAAATTGAGGCTTTTGTTGTTTTTTCGAATCTTTTCAATTTTATCTCTCCAAGTCCTATTTACTAAATATGATGAAAAAATAGTATGAATAAACTTTTATCCTAAGTACTTTCTAAATCGTTCTACCTTTATTCCTTTCCATTCATTTTTTAAAATGCCAAAATAAACCGTATCTCTTCGATAACCATCTGACATTACGGTGTGACTTCTCAAAGCACCTTCATATTGTGCACCTATTTTTAGAATAGCTTTGCGCGAAGCTATATTTCGACTATCGGTTTTAAGTTCGACGCGTTCTGCTTCTAATTTTTCAAAAGCATAAGTCAATAACAACAATTTGCAATACATATTAAAACCCGTGCCGTGCAATGCCCGACTAATCCAAGTCCAACCGATTTCTAACCGCTGATTTTTATTAGAAATATTACCAAAACTGGTACTTCCCACATAACGCTCATTTTTTTTATCAAAAATAATAAACGGAAAACGTGATTTGTTTTCTCGTCCTGTTACTGCCGTTTCGATGTACTTCGTTAAAAGTGTTTCGTTGTGGATTTGAGAAGGCGAAAGATCTAATAATGTTTTATCTTCCAATGCGATAGGTAAGAGATTTTTAATGTCTTCACGCTGTAAAGGTCGAAGACGAACGTGATTGTTTTCTAAAATAAGGTTTTGCTCAAAATTGAAATTCATGGTCTTGATTTTTGATGATTTTCAAAAATAAAAAATACTAACAAAACTTTCGTAAAAAGACAATAAAATACCTAGATTTGGAAATGAAAACAATCGAACTCAACAGCGCAGAAAATATTATTGTAGCGATTATCTTTGAACCTAAGGTTTTTAATGGTCGATTGATTTTAATGAACTCAGCGACTGGCGCGAAACAAACTTACTTTAAGCATTTTGCAAATTACCTCTGCGAACGTGGTTTTCGAGTAATTACTTATGATTATAGCGGCATCGGTTTGTCTGCGCCCAAAAGTTTGCGCGGCTACAAAACAAGCATGATGCAATGGGGAACGACCGATTTAACGACAATGCTCGATTATATTGCTGAAAATCAGATTTACGATAAACTCATTTTGATAGGGCAAAGCGTCGGTGGTCAAATTTACGGGCTTTCGCCTACTATTCATCATGCGGATGGTTTTGTTAATGTCGCTGCTCAATCTGGTTATTTTGGAATGTGGCGTTTTCCTGGGTCGTTGTTTATTTTGTTGAATTGGTTTAATATGACGTTGCTCACTCGTTTGGTCGGTTATTTCCCAGGCAAGCGGCTTCGGATTGTGGGCAATTTGCCGAAAGGCGTGGCGTTAGATTGGTCAAAATGGGGCAGATCAAAGGAATATTTTTTCGATCATTTTGATAATGCCGCCGAGATTTATGCGCGTCTTAATGTTCCGTTATTGTCTTATAGTTTTTCGGATGACACAACCGCACCGATAGACAATGTGAAGTGGATGAACGCCAAATACAAAAATTGTCCGCTGACACACAAGCATTATAAACCGTCAGATATTAATGTAAAAAGTATCGGTCATTTTGGATTTTTCAGACCGAAATGTCAGGTTTTGTGGGATGATTTGATTGAGGAAGTGCTGAAATTTTAATTTGATTTTTTTGTAACAATTCCCCACATTTTTATTAAATTTATCCCTCATTCACATCATTACAATACATTAAACACCGATGAGAGAGGATAATTTTGAAAACCCTACCAATTTCTATATCAGCGACAAAAAACAATTTCAACTTAAAGTTAATCGCAAAGCCTTTATTCCTGCTCTCTTACGAACGGCAGTTGATGCCAAGACAGGAAAAGCTGGAGGCGGAACACTTGTTGCGTGGAAAAAGGCAGCTTCACTCAAAAAGAATAAAGAAGCTCAACTTTTTTTATTAATTAGTAATGCTTTGGAGAATGCCATTAGAGCGCAAATTAAGCACAAGCTAGATTATATTACTTATAGAAATAGTACTAAAATCTATGAAGATAAGGCATTAAAGTTTGATCTTTTTTCTGAAAAAGAAATCGAATTAGCGGAAAGTGAGATTAATATTAATTTTTTAAACAATCCTAATTCCCTTCCATTTATCCGCGATTTTAAGCCTTATTATCAAAGTTGGCTCAATCATAATTTTAGTATTTCGGAATTAAATGCCCATGATTTAGCGGTAGGTTTACCTGATTATTTTGCTTATGAAATCTATAATCAACTTACTTCTAATAAAGATAAATATCTCGATTTAATTGATTGGTCAGAAAATCCAATTGTTCAAAAATGGCAATTGCAAGTCAAACGAAATCAATATAAACAAAATTTAAAGTCCCATTATCGCGCACCTGCTTTAGGTGAACGCAATATTGCTTTGATGGATGTTTATGTCAAACCGACTTTTGGTATTTATGAAAATATCCTCAAAGAAAAAGCCCGAAAGGAAATAAAAGAAAATCATTCTTTATCTCAAAAACATTTTTTGCCATTCGATTTTCAAGGCGGTATTCATCAATATATGCTAGATTATTTTATTGAGGATAAAATTCCAGAGGGTAATTTTGCTCATATTGATCAAAAAAGATTACTTGTTCTTTTGGGTCAACCTGGACATGGAAAATCGTCTTTTTGTTATCGAACCATTCATGATTTATTAAAATCTGGTTTTAATGGTCATCCATTTTTTATTCGATTACAAAACGCTAATCGAGATATTTTAAATCAACCTAAAGTCAATATTCTTGATTTATTACCTAAAGAAATAGAGGCGGAAGACTGGATTGATAAAAAATACAATCAAAAAACTATTCTTTTTTTAGATGGTTTGGATGAGATGTTTATGACGCATAGCCTCAGTGATAACGATGTTTTGCTCTTTATTAATAATTGTAAAAATTGGCTGCGCTCTAATCCTAATTTATATATCGTTATTACTTCACGGTTCAATTATATCGAAACGAGTAAATTATATAATCAAGATTGTTTGATTTTCAAACTCGGTACGCTCAACACCGATCAACAAAAGGAACTCGTAAAAAAATACCTCACGAAAATCCAAAAAGAAAACTGCAATCTCTCGCCTGTAAGAATTGACGAAATCAATGAAGAAGATCAATATAAACACCTCAAAGAACTCATAGAATTACCGATTTTATTACAAATGATTTTGATTTCAAATATTCAAATCACAGCAGATCAATCAAAAGCTAAGATTTATGATAATCTTTTTAAAACGGTATTAGAGCGAAAATGGGATAAAGAAGAGACACTCAAAAAATATAAAAAAGGCAAATTTAAGCCCATTCATTTACGAAAATACTTATCGTGGTTAGCATTTAAAATTTTCCAAAATAAAAGAGGCTATATTAATAAAAGTGAAATAGTAGAAGAAAAATCAACCAAATCCTTTGTCAATAAATATTTAAGAGTAAAAACAGAAGCTGATGATTTTCGACATGTGTTAAAAGATGTATTAACCTCTTTTTATCTTAAAGAAACCCGTAAAAACGAAAATGATAAATTAAAAGCCGATAAAAGCAATGATTTTGCCATTGAATTTCTACATAAATCTTTGTATGAATATTTGATGTGCGAATATCTTTGGCAAGAAACCAAGCGTTTTTTCCTAAAAGAAGATGAAGATGGAGATATTGAAACCTACGATGATGAAGCAGTACAAACAGAAATTCAAAGGCTTTTTGCTCTTACTCGGTTAACTCGTGAGACAATTGAACATTTAAAAGAAATTATTGCCAATGATACAGATGATCACGATGAGCTAATGAAGCAAATGTCAAAGTATCTGCCTAAATTATTAAAAAAAGGATTTATCTATGAATTTAAAAGAGAAGGCAAAAACCAAACGCCTATTTTCCTGCCCGAACAGCAAACCCTTCATTGTTTTCACGCTTATATCTTGATTTTAGGTGAATTGAATATTCATAAAATGAATTGGGATATGGAAATTAAGAACGAGGAAGATCGAAATATTTTTATTAAAAAAGGGCAAGAAATATTTAAGACTAGAATTAAAGCTATAAATAAAGAGAAAGATCATTTTATACGATTATTAAGATTAGGAAGTAGTGAACAATTATCACTTAAGCTTAATTTTTCTTTTGTTAATTATGAGAATGCATATCTTCGTGGTGTAGATCTTAGTAGGGCATATCTTAGTGGCGCATATCTTAGTGGCGCATATCTTAGTGGCGCAGATCTTAGTGGCGCAGATCTTCGTGGCGCAGATCTTCGTGGCGCAGATCTTAGTGGCGCATCTGT
>CAKZLL010000535.1 GCA_937125475.1 uncultured Saprospiraceae bacterium
TAATCAATCAAAATCTATTATATATAAGGTTTTTTTTAATTTTTATCTCTTTTTATTTGGAATAAACATAGTAACTGTTTTTGTTGGCAGCAGGTTTATTTTTTATGTTCTTTTAAGATTTTCTCTACTTCAATGATACTAATTCCTGTCCCTTGAGCTATTTTATCATTTGATAGTCCTAATTCATGGAAATTTAAAACAGTTTTGATAATTTGTTTCTTTTCTCCCTGTTCAATTCCCTGTTCAATTCCTTCAATTCGCCCTTCTTCTCTAGAAGTATCAACAATGTTTTTAATATCTCTGTAATGTTTTAAACTTTCTTCGTAAGCTTCTCTTTCTGCTTTTGTAAAACTAGCTATTTCAGCTGCCTCAAATAATTGTTTAAAGACCTTTTCTTGTAATTTTTCTGGACGGTTTTGCAGTTCTGAAAGATGTCTAAGGACAAATAACCATTTTTCATAATGATTTTTAAGGTCTTTTTCTTTCTTCTTAAACTTAGGTAATTCGAGGTAAATTAATTTAAGTTTGTCAAAAAATACTTCACCTCTTTGATTTTTAAATTCAATGACATGATGTAAAGTGCTATCCGTTTTATGCTCATCAAATATAAAATCTAATATTCCTATCGAATAAACTGGGTCTAATTTAAAATCCCAATCTCCTTTTCTGGCTTGTTCCTGTATTGGAAAAGTGGAATAAAATACACTTCTATCCTTAAAATAGTTTTGTTTAGCTTTTTGCATTTCTACAATAAAACGCTCGCCATTTTTTCCTTTACAGTATAAATCAAAAATAGCTTTTCTATCTACGCCTGTTTTCCCTAATTTATCCGTAGAGGAATAGGTTAAATCGGTTACTTTTTTATCTTTTGGTAGGATTTGGTTTAAAAAATCTATTAACAGGTTTTTATTTAGCTCTGTTCCAAATAGTTTTTTAAATCCAAAATCTGTTAATGGGTTGATATATTTATTAATACTTATTTGATTGCTCATTCTTTTACCCTTAAACTATTTCTTTAATTTTTTTTGAGGAACAATCTATTATAATTGCTCTTCTTACAAATTTAAGCTTTTTCGAAGAATTTTTATCATTTCAATTTCAACGACTTTTTTCTGATTTTTTTTGATTTTTCCTTCTTGTTTCCAATGTCCTGTAACAATGACAGTCGCAGCTTTTGCCGTGGCTGCTTTTGTTGCAGGATTATTTTTAAGACAGCCTCTTTTCTAATGAAAGATTATATGATTATAATCAATAAATGCAATTTTTTATTTTTTTTTACCAAAATCGTTTTAAAACTAATCCAGCAAAGTATATTTTTGCAAAAATGCAAATCAACTAATAAAACCATAAAGCGTCTAATCCGACTTTTTAAGTCAATAAAATAGTAGATTTTTGCATAAAATTCCCCAAAATCAATGAACTAAAGAGTAAGTAATAGATAGTAATGAAAAATAATAGAATGCAGAAAGCGATACAACTAGTTTTTGTTTTGGTTATTTCCCTCTTAGCTTCAGCTCAATTAGCTGGACAAACAGGAAATATTAGAGGATTTGTCTATGATAAAGAAAACGGAAGCCCAATTATGTTTGCTTCGGTGACTTTATTAGAAATTAATAAATCAACGACGACAAATGAAGAAGGCTTTTTTAATTTTTCTAATATAGAACCAGGCACGCACACTATTTACGCGTCTTATGTCGGCTATGATAGTGCAACTGCTATTGTCAAATTAAAAGCTGGAGATTTGATCAATAAGACTTTGTTTATGGCAAAAGGTGCAGTCGAATTAGAAGAACTAGAAATTTCAGGAAAACAAGCCGCGAAAACAACAACGGTACAGATTTCAAAAGTTCAATTGACAACTAAAGAGATTAAATCCTTGCCAAGTGCTGGAGGTGAAGCCGATTTAGCGCAATATTTACAAGTCTTACCAGGTGTTATTTTCACTGGTGATCAAGGAGGGCAATTGGATATTCGAGGTGGTTCTCCTGTTCAGAACAAAATTCTATTAGATGGAATGACGATTTATAATCCGTTTCACTCTATTGGTTTTTTCTCTGTATTTGAAACAGAAATCATTCAAAACGTCGATGTCTTGACTGGTGGTTTTAATGCTCAATATGGCGGGCGGACTTCTGCTGTTGTTGATATTACATCAAGAGATGGAAACAAAAACCGCTTTTCTGGCTTGATCAGCTCCTCTCCTTTTCAATCAAAAATTTTAGCAGAAGGACCAATTAAGAAGTTAAACCCAGAAACAGGTAGTGCTATTTCTTTTATTCTGACAGGGAAACGCTCTTATATTGATCAAACTTCGCCAGAACTTTATTCTTATGCTTCGGCAGATAGTACAAATGCTGGATTACCTTATAACTTTTCAGATCTTTATGGAAAAGTTTCTATCACTGGAAAAAATGGTAATCGCTTAAATCTTTTCGGTTTCAACTTTCAAGATAATGTTAAATATGCTGGTATTGCAGATATAGGTTGGACTTCAACAGGTGTCGGTTCTAATTTCAAAATTATACCTTCTTCTGCTAAAATGATTATTGGCGGTCATTTTGCCTACTCTGATTATTCAGCAATTTTCCAAGAAGATGACAAACGAGCAAGAACAAGCGGTATTTCTGGTTATGAATTAGGGTTTGATTTTACATTCTATGGAGATAATAGTGAAATTAAGTATGGGTTGGAAGTCAATGGTACAAAAACCAGTTTGGAATTTGTAAATCCATTTGATGTAACAGTAGAAGAGACTCAGAACAATACAGAAATCGCTGGTTTTTTATATTATAAAAAAGCTTATGATAGATTAGTTATCGAACCTAGTATTAGATTTCAATATTATGCTTCTTTAAGTGAATCGACTTTTGAACCTAGATTAGGGGTAAAATATAACATTTCGGATCGTTTTCGTTTCAAATTTGCTGGAGGTATGTATTCTCAAAACCTCATCAGTACGGTTAATGAACGTGATATTGTCAATCTTTTCGTCGGATATTTATCCTCTCCTGAGGAAGTTTTAGAACTCAATAGTGATCAAGAAACAACCTCTCGACTACAAAAATCAGTGCATGGTGTGGCTGGTGTTGAAATAGATTTAGCTAGTGGTATTGAATTAAATATTGAGCCTTATATCAAAAATTATACACAATTAATCAATCTTAATCGTAATAAACAAAAAGTAACTGATCCTAATTTTAGAACAGAAACAGGCTTAGCGCGAGGTATTGATTTCTTATTAAAATATGATAGAAACGACCTTTTTGTTTGGGTTGCTTATTCTTTAGGCTATGTAGATCGCAATGATGGTGATCAAACTTATCCTACTAATTTTGATCGTCGTCATAATATGAATTATTTAATGAGTTATGATTTTGGTAGTGACAAAAGCTGGCAAGCAAGTATTCGTTGGAATTTAGGTACAGGATTTCCATTCACTTTAACGCAAGGATTTTTTCAATCTTACGATCTTCAAGATGGAATTGATAGCGACTACTTAACAAAAGATGGCGATTTGGGTATTATTTATGCCGATGAACGAAACTCTGGTAGATTACCTTATTATCACCGTTTGGATGCTTCTGTCAAAAAGAAAATCAAATTTGGCAAATATACGAAGCTAGAAGTTGTAGCTAGTGTAACGAATGTTTATAATAGAGAGAATATTTTTTACTTTGATAGAGTACGATATGAAAGAGTTAATCAATTACCTATATTGCCTAGTTTAGGTGTAACGGTTAGTTTTTAACTAGAAAGTTTAGGTAAGACCTATAAAAAAGGTCAGAAAAATTGTATAATATAGTTATTTTTTATTTCTTAGTGTTTTATAATAGGGTAAACTCCCCCTATTAATAGTTTAGATTATTTGTTTTAAGGAATAAGTAGATTATTTTTTACGAACTTCCTAATATTAAAAAAAGTGAAAGTAGGAATATAAATTAAAGATGATTTTTAATAGCATTACTATTAAAAAAACATTAATTAATTTATATTCCTATTTTTTATTAAAGAAAAAGGCAAAAAATAATTGCCTCAATTACCAAAAAGAAAACAATATGAAACCAATTTCTCCTAGTAAAGTCTTCAAGGCTTTATTCGTTGCTATGCACGAGTCCCAACTCTGGCAAGATGAAAAATCCATTGCTGATGCAATTCCTAAAGCCCCCCCTAAAACAATAAAAAAAGCATTTCAATCCGCTCGTTATCGCAAAAAATTTAATTTGCAGTCCTTTGTCAATAAGTATTTCGATTTTCCTATTCCTAAATCCTCTAATTTTGAAAGTGACACTTCTAAAAGTCCAGAAGAACACATCGAAATACTTTGGGATGTACTAAAAAGAGATGCAGATAAATTCATTGAAGGCGATTCGCTTATTCCTTTACCCTACGCGTATATAGTACCAGGAGGGCGATTTAATGAAATTTATTACTGGGATAGCTATTTTACAATGTTAGGATTGCAAGCTAGTGGAAAAATAGATTTGATTAAGTCAATGATTGATAATTTTTCTTATCTCATTGAGCAAATTGGTTTTATCCCTAATGGAAATAGAACTTATTTTGGTAGTCGATCTCAACCTCCTTTTTATGCTGCAATGGTTAACCTATTAGCGGAAGAAGAAGGTAAAAACACTTATTTGACTTACTTGCCTTTTTTAGAAAAAGAGTATCGTTTTTGGATGACGAATGCTAGAAAACTAAAAGGAGAAATTACTAATATTGATCGAGTTGTATCATTCCCTGATCGCCAGATATTAAATAGATACTGGGATGGAGAAAATGAACCGAGGGCAGAAATGTATCAAACCGACTTGGAAACTGCTCATTCAACAGATCGTCCTGCGAAAGAATTGTACCGAGATTTGCGAGCTGCTTGCGAATCTGGTTGGGACTTTAGTAGTCGCTGGCTTCGTGAATCTCAAGATTTAACATCTATTCACACCACTGATATTATTCCTGTTGACCTCAATTGTTTACTCTATCATTTAGAAACAACATTAGTAAAAGGCTACGAACAATTACAGGAAAATTATATGAATAGTTATTTTAAAAAGAAAGCCGCTAATCGAAAAAATCTAATCCTAGAATATTGTTGGGATGAAGAAAAAGGCTTTTTTATGGACTACGATTTTGTTAAAAAAG
>CAKZLL010000536.1 GCA_937125475.1 uncultured Saprospiraceae bacterium
GCTCAAAGCTTGGTATTTTTTTACTTCTTCTTTCCGTTAAAACCCCTGCAATTTTTCTTAACTCATTTTCTTGTTCATCAATATTAGCTTCAATCACAGCAATTTGTTCTCCCAAATTACTAAAGCCTTGTGTCTGATTTTCCAACCCCTCTTGAATGGTTAATAATTCTTCAATTGTAGTTACTTTATGTTTCGTTTGCAAGCGATAAATCAAATCAAGGCGATCATTCAATTCTAAAATTCGCTCTTCATCATAATCCACTTTTTCGCTAATTTCGCTAAATTCGCCAGACACATCCTCCAATTCATAGATAGCTGCTTCAAAACGATCATACAATTTATCCAAGCCTTTATAGTAAGATTTCAGTCCTTCAATTTGACCTAATAATTCTTGCAAACTCCCTACTATCGACATCTCACTTTCTGTCAATTGCAAATAAGCTCCCGAAAGAACCTGTCGAATTTTCTCTGCATTATTCAACATCCCCAGCTCATTCTCTAAAGCTTCTTGTTCATTCGCTGCTAATTCTGCTGAACTCAATTCTTCCAATTGAAACATTAGAAAATCCATTTCCTTAGCCTCTCTTTCGCTTCTTTCTTGCAGTGAATTTAATTCTTTTCTATTCACTTGATAGGCTTTATATATTTTGGTATAAGCTGTTAATGTTTTTTTATTATTCGCTAGCGAATCGATTAACTTTAGTTGAAAAGCTTCATTTTGAATCCCTAATGTATCAAATTGACGATGCAAGTCAATCAATCTCCTACTCACTTCTTTCAGTACAGGCAAACGCACAGGCGTGTCATTTACGAATGCTCTAGATTTCCCAGAAGGTGTGATTTCTCGCCTCAAAACCGTTTCTTCTTCGTAATCAATATCATTTTTTTCAAAAAAATGTTTTAGCTCTCGATTCAGTTTTAATTCAAAAAAACCCTCTATAACACATTTCTTATGCCGATTTTTCAGTGTTTTCACGTCTGCTCTATCGCCCATGATTAAACCCAGTGCCCCCAGCATAATGGACTTTCCAGCACCAGTTTCGCCTGTTATAATGGTCAAATTATTAGAAAATAGCACTTCTACTTCCTCTATAATAGCATAATTTTTAATGGCTAAACGCTTTATCATAATATTAAGGAATGACTTTAGTGATGAACTAAGAATTGATATCTGATCTGTAAACGGAGCTAAAGTTACACTTTTTTTAAAATACGAAAACAAAGATATGGTTTCCATTAATAAAAGCCGATTTTACTACCTAAAAAAAACAAAAGCATGCAAAAAAATTAATTTTTGCATGCTTTTACTTTTTGGTAATCGTCTTACTTACCCGTAGGTTTTTGCCCAATCATATTTCCTTTTGGGTTATAATTGCAACAAACAATGATACTACCATCAGCACAAATTGCCTTTCCACAGCCAATTTCGGTAGTCGAATGCCAAATCATTTGTGTATAATGTCCAGCTCTAGCATAGTTTTCCATCGTAACTTTTCCACCTCTCCATTTAGATTTTTCACTGCCCCAAGAGTCAGTAATGTAAGTTGGAGAATAACTATCCCTAGATCCCATAAATAAATTTTCGCCGTATTTTCTCGACTTACTATGTTTCAAGTTACAACGCGTATTAGCTAAATTATTTGCCCATTTTTGAGCAGCTTTAGCAATTTCATTAGACCATTCGACATCCTCAACACCGACTTCTGAACGGTAATCGTTATGACGCTTAACCATTTCTATCGCTTCGGTTTTTGAGTAATTTGAACCTGTATTCGTATTATTTTCTGTTGTAGGTGCTTTAGGCAATATCATTCCAATCCCAAAAACCAATATTATTATTGTCTGTTTAATAAGCATTATTCTTGATTTTTATTGAACAAAATTTATAAAAGAACTTCCTTAGATTATTTAAACCTTGAATTGATTATATTATTGCCAATTTTCTTAAAAAGAAAGTACAAATAAATTATTATTTTGCAATAATCAACTAAGTTTCTCGTTATTAAATCCTGAACAAACCATTAATATCTTACTCCTCTACTTTTATATTTAATACCTAAACTTTAATCAAAAAATTAATATTTGTTTTATTCTCATTTTTTTAATAAAATTAAATTATTTTATTAAAATTGAATGAGTTACTATACCTAATTAATACAGTCCTAAAAACGAAAAAAATTAAACATTCACAATATTTAGAAACATCCATTTGATTTTCATTATTTTTGCGGTGTTTCTGATTAATTCATAAATATTAAGTAAGTTAAAAGAATGAAGCATATAAATGTACTTTTCAGCGTTTTGGTTTTAGTTTTGATTACCACAACAGCTTTTGGGCAACGTCAGCCAAATACTACGAAAAAAGATTATCAAGATTCTCTCAAACAATTGGATTTAAAACGTAAAACAGAATTAGCTAACGAATATCAGGCTAAATTAAATATCGTTAATCAATATAGCTCAGCGATTGATTTAGCTATTCAAAACAAGACCTTAGTAGAGCACCGTTTAAGTATGAATGCCAATAATCGCCCAATTGATGGTGTAGGTAAGTACAATAGAAATGTTTATTTTTATTATGACAATACACAAAACAATACTCTCAAAAAAATTATTGTTTTCACAATTTTTGGTAAAGAAAGGAACGATTATCAAGAGTTTGTGTTTAATGAGGAAGAGAAAGTGTATAAGGTAAATCATACACCTGACATGAGTAATGGAAAAACCTCTAGGTCTTTCTACTATGAAGATGAAAAATTAACTATTTATACTAAGAACGGTGGAAAGGTTTATGGTATAGATGGTGGAAATTTTGATGAAGATGCACTTCAAGAGAGTGTAGATTGGCTCAATAAAGCGGCTGGATATTCTGCACTTTTCAAATTGATGAGAAGTATTGAACCAACAACAAATGAATAAGAACTAATTCACGAATAAATGTAAATACATTCAAATAACGAATGAAACTTTCTAGGGTGCTTCATTCGTTATTTAATTTTTTTTACAAAAATAGATCAAAAATTAGTGCAAATCATAAATTTATTTTATATTTGCATCCGCCTAGAGGGTCGGTTGGCCGAGCGGTTAGGCAGAGGTCTGCAAAACCTCGTACAGCGGTTCGAATCCGCTACCGACCTCTAAATTAAAGTCTTATAGATTTCTATCTATAAGGCTTTTCTGATTCTTAGCCAATTATTATGACAATTTTATCCCCAAATTAATGTTCCATTCCTGCTTTCTATTCTACCCGTCGCATTTATTTATAATGTTCCAACTATCTATATTTTCAAAATTGGAATTTGACAATAGGTTTGACTAATTCCAATTAAAATGATTGCAATTTCAAAACAAATAGCTTGTTTTGAAAACATTCATAATTGACTAAAAAAGTATTTAAGCAAACTATAATCAATATTATACTGACAAATACAAGTCAAAGCACATTGATTACTAATATATTTGAATTAATCTACTTAAATTTAGATTGAAGAATTTTAATAATTAACAAAATCACTACATAAACCTTTATTTATCAAGCCCAAACGACAAAAAAATGAACAATAAAATGTGAATAAAAAAGTTAAAGTAATGGCACTAGTCTGCCTTAAAAACAAGTAGTTTTCAATTAAAAAATAAAGGCCCAATAACTAGCTATCACCCAAACTTATATTTACAAGATTAAAAGGAGAGTCCAATAAATTAACTAACCTTTTAATTATTCATTTGATAAATATAAACAACAATAATTACCAAATTCAGAACCATGAGAAAAATAAGCATACTATTAATATTTTGTATTTCTACGGTTGTCGAATTAGTCGCTCAACCAACTGTGCAATGGGCAAGTAGAATTGTTCGTCATTCTTCCCAGAAAGAAGATATGTTTTATTCTGCTAAACAAGCACTTGGTCCACCCAATGCAATGGAAGGCTACGCGAATAGTCTTTATTCTTGGGCACCTAAGGACGCGAATAGTAATCGTGATGAATATCTTTATGTTGAATTTGGTAATCCGATGCGCGTCCGTCAGTTTGCAATTGTCGAAAGCCTTAATCCTGGGGCAATTAGTAAGGTTTATTTATATGATACAAGAGGAAAGTCTCATAAGGTCTACGAAAAGAAAACCTTTAGGTCTGGCTATCCAATGGCACGAGTATTTGCTAAAAAAATTCCTTTTACGAGTTATAAGGTGGTTGGTTTGAAAGTCGTTTTAAAACCTAGCAAGATCAAAGGGCTTAATCAAATTGATGCAATTGCCATTTCGAATAATGAAGCGAGCGTTCTGCCTAAAGTGAATGCCTTGAAATATGATGAGATGGTTTATCAGGCAGAAAACCTCGGCAAATTAGTCAATTCTCGATATGCTGAACGTTTACCAATTATTTCTCCCGATGGAAAAACGCTTTATTTTACTAGAAAATACCATCCTAAAAATATTGGAAAAGAAGATAAAGATGACATTTGGGTTTCCAAACGCTATTCTGATAATAGTTGGAACTTAGCTCAAAATGTAGATCAACCTTTGAATAATGAACGACACAATTCGGTAATCTCTGTTAGTCCTGATAATAATTACCTCTATCTCTCCAGTGCTTACAAAAGTCGCGAAACCGATGGCGTAGCTGTTTCCAGAAGGAAAGGGCGAGGATGGAGCAAACCCAAGACTTTCAGAATTAAAAATATGTACAACAAAAACCCTTTTTCTAGCTATTGCGTTAGTATGAATGGGAATATTTTGTTGATGGCTGTCGAACGAAATGATACAGAAGGAGATCGAGATTTATATGTTTCTTTTAGGAAAAGTGATAATCAATGGTCAGAACCGAAAAGCCTAGGTAAAACAGTTAATACCGTCGGAATGGAAAGCGGTATTTTCTTAGCAGCAGACAATCGAACGATTTATTTTTCTAGTACTGGCTTTGCTGGTTATGGCGGTTTGGATATATATATGAGTCGTCGATTAGATGAGACTTGGCAAAACTGGTCTACACCACAAAACCTTGGCAATGAGTTTAATACGCCTGGAGATGACTATAATTGTACAATCCCAGCTTCTGGTGATTTTGCTTATTTCTCATCAAATTTCATGTCGCATGGTTTATCTGATTTATTTAGGATTAAGTTGCCCAAAGAAGCACGCCCAG
>CAKZLL010000537.1 GCA_937125475.1 uncultured Saprospiraceae bacterium
GAAACACTTTATGTCTCGTTTCCTAAGCGGTTGCAAAAGTAAAAAACTTATTTTTAATAACCAAATTTAATTTGAA
The DNA here is from genome assembly GCA_937125475.1 of uncultured Saprospiraceae bacterium. Taxonomy (GTDB): domain Bacteria; phylum Bacteroidota; class Bacteroidia; order Chitinophagales; family Saprospiraceae; genus CAKZLL01. The sequence continues at coordinate 77 of CAKZLL010000537.1, forward strand.
AAACAAATAATTTTCTTTTGATGTAAAACCTTTATTGCTCCACTTCTAAAGCGCTGCAAAAGTGAACTTTTTATTTTAATAAACAAAAGAAAAATCACCTTTTTTATCATTTTATTATATGCCATATAAAATAGATTGATAATCAGCAATATACGTTATGATTGGTTTTCTTTATTAATTGGGCTATCTATCGCCTTATAATCTTCATTCATTAGAATCATAAGAATACAATCTATATAAAGTCAATTTTCACAATAAAAAGACTAGATGAAAGATTTATTTTACAATAAATTCAATGAATGCTTGATCGTTGAACTGAATAATAAGAGTATTTTTTTTGAATCTCTTACTCTAATCCTTTCTTCTTTTACTTTAAGAGCAGAAGAATTCTTGATTTTTTTAAATAAATTGATATAATATATATAAGCTAGGTACACTCCGAGGCGTGTTCCTTCTGGTAATTTGACGATTCCAGTGTAAGCATAATCAAAATCTTTTTTAATATCTTCCTCAATTAGTTGTTTAGTTTCATTATCGAAACTAGTAAAATCTACTCCAGGGAAATATACACGACCTCTTTCATCAAAATCAGATGCCATATCTCGTAAAAAATTAATTTTTTGAAAAGCAGAACCTAATGCCTTAGCCGTATCTTTTAGTTCTTCATATTTTTTTTGATCACCTTCTACAAATACTTTCAGACACATCAAGCCAACTACTTCTGCTGAACCATAGATATATTCTTTGTATTTGCTGTCTTCATATGTATTAAAATGTAAATCCATTTCCATACTATATAAAAAGGAGTTAATCAGTTCGATGTCTATATTATATTTATTAACAACTTCTTGAAAAGATTGTAATACAGGATTCAAGCTAATTCCTTCTTCAATCGCTAAATAGGTATCTTGCTTGAAACGCTCTAATAATGTTCCTTTAGAAAAATCGTGAAAAGTATCTACAATTTCATCAGCAAAACGGACAAAGCCATAAATAGCATAAATAGGCGCGCGAAATTTTTTATCAAAAACGCGAATTCCCATCGAAAAGGAGGTGCTGTAACGATTAGTGATCAACTGACTACATTCTATGCAGGTCTTATCATATAGTTCTTTCATATTAATTAGGTTTTGGTTGTGGATGAAAATTGTGTGGCAAAGTGTGGCAAAGGCATGCCTTTGCCCTACCTATGTGTTAATTTCATTCGCAACGACTTCTCCTGAGATCAACGAAGGTGGAACACCAGGTCCTGGAACAGTCAGTTGTCCTGTTAGATATAAATTTTTTATTTTTTTATTTTTTAGCGATGGCTTTAAAATCGCTGTTTGTCTTAATGTATTTGCTAAACCATAAGCATTACCTTTATAAGCATTGTAGTCTTTTTTGAAATCTCGATGCGCGTAGCTTCGTTTATAAATCACAGAATCTCTAACAGTTTGTCCTGTTAATTTCTCAAGGCGTTCCATGACCATATTATAGTACTTTTCCCTAAGTTCTTCGGTATCTTCTAAATCTGGAGCTAAAGGAATGAGAACAAATACATTTTCTTTTCCTTTAGGAGCAGCAGTTTCATCTGTTTTTGAAGGGCAACATACATAAAATAACGGTTTAGATGGCCATTGAGGATCTTCATAAATTTCAGTTGCATGTTGTTTGAAATCCTCATCAAAAAAGAGGTTATGATGCAATAATCCATCTAATTTTTTATCTACTCCTAAATAAAATAACAAAGATGATGGCGCCATCGTTCTCTTATCCCAATATTTAGCTGAATAATTCCTATACTCAGGCTCAAGAATTTTTTGATCAATATGATGATAATCCGCTCCTGCTACTACTATATCTGCTTCAAACTCCGCATTTTTAGTAATTACTTTTTTGGCTTGACCATTCTCTACATATATATTAGTCACTTCTTGATTGTATTCAAATTGAACCCCCAACTCTTCTGCTAGCTCGACCATACCTTTAATGATCTGATGCATTCCGCCCTTCGGATACCAAGTACCAAGTGCCAAATCTGCATAATTCATCAAACTATACATAGCAGGCGTATTTTCTGGAGTTGCACCTAAAAACAAAACTGGAAACTCTAATAACTTAATTAATTGTTCATTTTTGAATAAACTTCGTACATGTTTCGACATAGATTGAAACATTTGCAAACGAAAAACTGATTTCAATACTCTCCAATCTGCAAATTCCATAATGGAACGGCTCGGTTTAAATACAAATTCCTTAACTCCTACTTCATATTTGTAAGCCGCCTCTTTCAAAAATTTTCTAAGATTTTGAGTACTTCCTAGTTCATATCGTTCAAACATTGCTTCCAATTCACTCATTTGAGCAGGAACATTCATGATATCGTTTTGACCAAAGAAAATACTATAAGACGGATCAAGACGGATTAATTCGTAATAATCAGCTGTTTTCTTTCCAAACTGCTCAAAATATCGATCAAAAATATCAGGCATCCAATACCAACTCGGCCCCATGTCAAACATAAAACCTTCCGCTTCAAATTTTCTTGCTCGACCACCAGCCATCTCATTTTTTTCGACAACCGTGACTTCATAACCTTTTTGAGCCAAAAAACTTGCTGCTGATATGCCTGCAAAGCCTGCTCCTATGACGATTACTTTCATAGAGTAATTTCTGTAATTTTGTTGTAATTATTTTGAATCTTGATTTACTTCAATACAACTGATGTGTAATAAATTAATAGTTTTTAAACTCGATACTTTACATTTTGTTTAACATTTTAGGCTTTTTCGTTAAAAAAGATTAAACAAAATGTAAAATATTCGTTTTTTAAACCTTTTCATCTTAAAAATATAAATTATATATAAGCAAGTATAAAATTCAACTACTAATTCATAGCTTTTTTTAGTAAAGTCAACACGCTTTCATTTGTATGAACTACGCTGTTAATCATTTCTCTACTAATTTATTAATTATTATCTTTCCTTTTCATAAACAATTACAAACTAAATTCTAATTAAATGAGAGCTATACAATTCTTATTCATACTCTTTTTCGGTTTGGCTTATTCTAGCCAAGCTCAGAAAATAGATATTAGCCAACTCAAAGGCATGAAAATTCGTAATGTCGGACCAGCAGGAATGAGCGGGCGAGTTACAGCAATTGATGCAATTCATGGTAATTCTAATACTATATATATAGGTACTGCTTCTGGAGGTGTCTGGAAATCTACAAGCGGAGGTATTACTTGGAAACCAATTTTTGACAAACAGCCTTTGTCTTCAATCGGTTCATTAACTATTCAACAATCAAATCCTGATGTAATCTGGGTCGGAACAGGCGAAGGTAATCCACGAAATTCCTTTAATTCGGGCGAAGGTATTTATAAAAGTATTGATGGTGGTCGAACATGGAAATTAATGGGTTTAGAGAACACTCGTGTGATCCATCGTATTGTCATTGATAAAAACAATCCTAATACTGTTTATGTTGCTGCACTCGGATCAGCTTGGGGCGCAAGTGAGGATAGAGGTGTTTTTAAAACAACCGATGGCGGTAAAACTTGGAAAAAAACATTATATATCAATGATCAAACAGGCTGTGCGGATTTGATTGTTGATCCAATTAATCCAAATAAAATTGTTGCTGCAATGTGGGAACATTGGCGAAAGCCTTGGTTTTTCAATTCAGGGGGCAAAGGTTCTGGTCTTTATGTAACTTACGATGGTGGTGAAAATTGGGTCAAACGCACTCACAAAGACGGTTTGCCTAAAGGCGAATTAGGTAGAATCGGTTTAGCGGTCGCGCCTTCAAAGCCTAATATTGTCTACGCTTTGGTCGAAGCCAAAAAAAATGGATTGTATCGTTCAGAGGATGGTGGTCATAAATGGAAGAAAATAGCTGATAAAAATATTGGTAATCGTCCGTTTTATTATGCCGATATTTTTGTTGATCCAAGTAATGAAAATCGAGTTTTCAATTTATACTCAATGGTTGACATGAGCGAAGATGGTGGTAAAACATTTAGAGTAATCTTGCCTTATTCTGGTACTCACCCAGATCATCATGCTTGGTGGATTGATCCCAATAATCCAGATTATATGATTGATGGCAATGATGGAGGTCTGAATATTACGCGTGATGGCGGTAAAACCTGGCGATTTGTTGAGAATTTGCCTTTAGCTCAATATTACCATATCAATGTCGATAATCAAGTACCATATAATATATATGGTGGAATGCAGGATAATGGTACTTGGATTGGGCCGAGTGAAGTTTGGAAAAATGGCGGTATTAGAAATTACGATTGGCAAGAGGTATTTTTTGGCGATGGTTTTGATGCGATGCCCCGACGCGATAATCCAAGATATGGTTTTGCGATGTCGCAAGGCGGTAATTTAGGTTATTTTGATAGAAAATCAGGTGTTTCAGATTTCATAAAACCTGTTCATCCTAATGATGTTCCACTTCGTTTTAATTGGAATGCAGCTTTAGCACAAAACCCTTTTCATGATTGTGGTATATATTATGGTAGTCAATTCCTGCATAAAAGCATGGATTGCGGGCAAACTTGGGAAATCATTTCGCCAGATTTAACAACGAATGATCCTGAAAAACAAAAGCAACTCGAAAGCGGTGGTTTGACGATTGACGCGACACGAGCTGAAAATTATACAACTATTTTAGCCATTGCACCAAGTCCAGCGGATGAAAATGTGATTTGGGTCGGTACAGATGATGGAAAATTACAGCTTACCATTGATGGCGGTCAAAATTGGAATAATCTCGCTGATCGTTTACCTAATTTTCCGAAAGGCGCATGGATTCCACAAATCGAAGTCAGTCAAAAAAATGCGAATGAAGCTTATGTGATTGTCAATGATTATAGAAGAAATAATTTTAAGCCATATGCTTATAAAACAACGGATCAAGGTAAGACATGGACTCGCATTGCGGACGAAAACAGCATTAAAGGGCATACTTTAGCCATTGTTCAAGATCCAGAAGTCCCCAATTTGATGTTCTTAGGAACGGATTATGGTTTGTATCTCACTATTGATGGTGGTCAAAATTGGAATAAATGGACGAATGATTACCCTTCCGTTCCTTCTCGTGATTTAAAAATTCAAAGTAGAGAAGGCGATTTAGTCATTGGTACTTTTGGGCGTGCGGCTTGGGTTTTGGATGATATTCGACCATTGCGCGAATTGGCTCGCACGGAAGGGAAAATTTTAGAGGAATCTTTCAAATTATTTGAAGCACCTCATGCTTGGCTTCATGATAATCGTTCGGTTGATGGTGTTCGTTTCGATGGCGATGGTGATTTTAGAGGTGATAATTCTAATTCAAATGGTGCATTATTAACATTCTGGGTCAAGCCTAAAGATAAAAAAGAAGATCAATCGAAGAATAACGATAAAGAAAAATCGAAAAAGAAGGTTAATAAAAAAGATAAAACGGAGAAGTCTTCTAAAAAGAAAGATAAGCGCCCGACTAAAGTCAAGTTTGAAGTATATAATAGTAGTGGCAAAAAAATCCGAACAATTACACGTAAAGTAAAAGACGGAATTAATCGTGTTGCTTGGTATTTAAATCAAGATGGTGTTCGATTTCCTTCTTATCGAACCATAAAAAAAGATGCAGATCAAAATGGTGGTTTGAATGTTCTACCTGGAAAGTATAAAATTGTCGCAACTTGGGGAAAACAGAAAGATTCAACTATTGTTGAAGTGCGTTTAGATCCTAACTTGGGCATTTCAAAAGCAGATATGCAAGCCAAAGCAACAACTATAAAAGCTTTTGAAACAACAGTCAGTCAAGCTACGAAAGGCTTTAATCAATTGAAAGAAGCTAAAAAAACGATCAAATTAGTTAATAATCAATTGGTCAACATGCCAGACTCTGTCCAAAAGAATTTTAAGAAACAAGGCAAAGAATTGACTGTTCAAATTGATAGTTTAATGAAATTATACACTCAACCACGAGGTTTGAAGGGTATTCAACGTGCGCCTGATAATTTGAATGGAAAACTTTATGCGGCTAGTCGTTACTTACGTGGTACTTTTGGCAAGCCTAGCAATAATGCTATAAATGCAGTCAAAAATGCAGAAAATCATACCAAAAAAGTACTAAAAGGCGTGAATGCATTTTTGGCGAATGATTGGAAAACATATCAAAAAACAGTTGAAGCGCTTCAATTTTCCTTATTTAAGAATATGGAAAGTGTAGATTAAATCTAAAAATCTAAGCTTCGGATGCCTTAAAAATATCCGAAGCTTCATATTTAATTTAATTGATAACTTTCTTCCACGCTCCAATTTTCAATATCCATTCCTGTTTTTACAATTTTAATACGATCAAAAATTACTCTTCGATTGAAATAAGTTTGATATTCTTTCATTAAATCTTGAATTTGTTCCTGATCCAAATTGCCATACAACAAACTCAAATGTGGTATTATTCCACTTTTTTCAACATTAAGAATAGTATGAATATTTCTCGAAAGGAAAATGAAACGCTCATTCGCTGCCATTTTCAAATAAAAGCATTGAAAAAAAGTACCTAAAGTAGCTAAACCATTTAACCTTAATTTTAGCTTTTGCTTGTTTTTTATAAAATTTTCAAACGTAGTTTTTCTTTCCTCCGTCCATTCATCAATCGAACATAACGTAATATGCGGTTCAAAAACTGGTGTATCAAAACGCTTGCTTAACTTCTGAATAGCTCTTTGATAAAAAACAGTATCTTTTTTACTAGGCGTTAGCCATAAGCTCGTTTTTATTGTATTCTTTTTTTCCATGATTTTATCTAAAGGTATAATGAGTTTGTCCGACTTGCACGCCACTCACGGCTCGATTTTCATCCAGAAACATAAATATTTTTTTACTTTTCGATTTTTTAATACTAAACTCTAATCTAAAACGCGAATCTTTTTCGCGTGCATCTCGACTTTCTCGTTCATTTACCTTACCAATTGCGTAAGTTTCTTTTTGGATTTTTGTAATCCCATTTTCCATTTGATTGTATTGAATTACAATCGAGTAAAGGACTTTTTTCTTATTTTTCTTTTTATTGGTAATAATCGTATCTGTTTGAAAAGAAATATTTAAGCTATCTCTTCGTAATAATCTCCGTTGTTTCTGTGCTAATTCAAAGAAAGGATAAATTCTTGCACCCCAAAGTGTCGTATCATCAATGATTTTTTCGCCTCTATCCGTAAAATATTCCTCCTCTTGTTCAGCTAATTTTTGGGGAATTTTAGCTTGATAAAACATCACTTCTTTTACTTTTGGTGCTGGTTTAAAAATATAAGCATCAACTTGTCCACGATTATTCAATACCATTTTCAAATGTCCTTGAATACTTGGATTTCGCGCATTCATCAAATCCAATTTAAAACCATATCCAGTTGGATTAATTGAATTAATACTATAAGCTCCTTTATACTCAGCATATTGATCTGCTTCTACAATAAGGTAACTTTGCGTGGCTAGAAAAGTAATATCTCCAGCATTTAATGGAACTTCTTCGCTATCATCTGGATTTTTTCGATCTGGATAAACCAAAGTTACAGGTATAAATTTGTAACCGATAAGTTCATCTGTCCCTTTAAATTTTTTATCAGAAATGAAGGAATATTGTTGTTGCTGTGCGTATAGTCCAACCGTCAAAGCGACTAAAAATAGCGTTGTAAAAATTCTCATAGTATAAATAATGATGTGATTGGTAAAAAATATCTTATATACCTTCTTCTAACGAAATATAGGTCTTAAATAGTTTTACATTTAGAAAAACTTTAAAAAAAATAGGGCTAGATTTATTGAAAACCTAACCCTATTTTTCAAAGAAATCAAAATTAAAAGCACCTTAATTTTTTAAAATATTCTTCATTTCTAAGTTTAGTGAAGAATGTCAATTAAAATAATATAAATAATTAATGCCATAATCTCTCTGGAAATAGAGAATTACGGCATTAATTATTTATATTATTTTAATATTTTTTTTCTTACATCTTTAAATCATCACTATCATATCTCGACTCATTTTTTTCGCTTTGCTTATACATTTCATTCATCAAATTCATTAAAACCTTCAAGCTATTTTCTTTTTTATTATTAAAAGTAAGCGTTGAAGTACCTCCTGTCAAATCACCTGTTGCACGAAACTCTCCTGCTTCATCAATTTTCAATTCTGGGAATTTTGATTTAACTGCCTCTGCATCAGCATACATATTAAAAATACCTTTCTCTAATTTTGAACTACTAAGCGTTTTGAAAGAACCTTTACTTACTGTTTCAGCGACTTCTCCAATTCCGACTAATAAAACATCATTCTTAATAATAAAAACTGCTTTTCCGTCAACCATTGGAACACTCATAGCATAAGTGTTATTACCTTTTTTTTGTAAAAAACCTACGCCTTCACCTGCTTCTAACAACTTATTTAAGCTTTTTTTATCATCAATTTTCAAACCTAATAACATTTCTGGATCATCATTTTTAGTCTCACCAGCATAACCAGCTACGAATAAATCTCCATCAAACATCCCCATTGCTTCGTCAAAATTCAATCCATAAGGAGATAATACATTATTAACTTGACCGACTGCAAAGCCGCCCATTTGTTCCATAATAAGCTGTTTGATGCCTTTCATATTTAAGCCACTGCTCATCACACCAATCAAATTATCCTCAGGAATACTTTTTGAAAAGTTAGTTTTAACGCCATTTTTTACGATCGCTTTCGCCAATTCTTTTATTTTTGCATTAAGAACATATTCTTGCGTTCCAGTCATTTTGCCATTCTCAAAATCACCATAAGAGATAGAATAATTACCTTCTAAATCTTCCTTTGTTAAACCTAATGTTGTTAATACCATATCACTTTGACCATCAAGTAATTCAGATGCACCATCAAAATTTTGAAACATAACAATATCATGGTTATTGTCGATTTTTTTAAATGCCTTATTGCTCTTGATATTTTTCTTTCCTTTATTATTCAATCTATCAGTCACTTTGGCAGTGATTTCTTCAATGTTGTTTGATCCAGAACCAATAACAACCATATCATCATTAAAAGCAATTGCTAAATTATCATTGCCTAGGGTTGCCAAAGAATAACCATCCTTTTTTTCAATAGCCAATTTACCATTTTCATCCGCTTTTTTAAGCATTTTTTCAAACTGCCCTTTATCACTCAATGACATGACAGTTCCCATGACCATATCATTTCCATCCATTTTTTCACTAAAAAAGTATATATTCTTAGCTAAATCAACTCCAGACTCTTTTGGACTTTCCATTAGATAGATCAATTCTGGTCGATCATCTTTCATTTCAGAAAGCATTTTTTGGAAAAAATCCAGCTCCTTCATTTTATCATAATCCATCTTTTCCATTAAAGAACCTAAATTCATGCTACCTACCATCACAGCATCCGAAGGAATATGCTCTAGTGCTGCTTCATTTGCAAGTCCCGCGCTCATTGGCGAGCTACTATTGTTTTGACAAGATTGAAAAATGATAAGAGTAATCGCGAAGGTTAATAATAAGCTAATTCGTTTCATTATTTTTTTAATTAAATTAAGAAGTGGAAAATAAAAATTTTTATTGTTATTTCTCAGTTATAAAATCTTTTACAATGTACAGTAGAATATTTAGGAATGAAATATTGATAGACTAAATATTGTATTTTTACTACGACTATGAGTTAAAAACAGTTTAAATTTTAAAAGATATGTCAAAAAATATGATTATTTATAGCGTTTCTTGCACCGTTTCAACCCACATTGCGGAGGATTGGTTTCAATTTTTTAAAGAAAAACATTTAAATGATGTAATAAATACTGGTTATTTCACACATTATTCTTTTCGGAAAATTATTGAAAACGAAGTTAGCGATATTGTTACTTTTATTGCCGAATACTATTGTAATAGTTTAGAGGATTTAGCAGCATACAATGAAAATGCTGCGCCCATTCTAAAAAAAGAGGTAAATGAATTATTTGGAGGGCAATATATTTGCTCTCGTCAATTATATCAAGTACTAATTTAAACATTACTAACCTATGATTGTCTTTTAATAAGACTGCTGTACAAACTATAATTTGTTTTTTCTACTAAAAATCAATGTAAAAGATTAATGACAGATCCCAAAAGGCTAATTTTTTTCGTATTTTTAGTAGATAAGCAACTTTTTTAATGAAATAGGCACTCTATTAGTAGGAAATTTTATCAAAATAGTATTTATATGACAGATAAATAAGGAACATTCGTCCATTATATGCGTTTATAAATAAACAATACGATTAAAGTTTAAACCTTAAATAAAAAATTTGTAGATTAGAATAGTACACTAACCTATTCAATTATGAAATAACAGCACATTAAGTGTGAAAAATAATAAGATATGAGCAAGAAAATATACTGGTTTTTAATAGTGACATTCTTAACCTCGGTTGGACTTCAAGCTCAAAACGATAATAGGAAAGAATTGTTAAACCAAAAAAGAGGCATAACATACGATAGCGAATTAACAGGAAATATCAAATTGATGACTAATGGCTGGTCTATTGGTGGGCATTATGGTCTTCTAAAAAAATGGAATAGCACAACTCTTTATACTGTTGAATTTGGCGAATTAAAGCATTTTAAGGAATCACGTCAACGCGCGGATTATAGTGTTAGTGCTTTTGGGCGCTCTGCTAGTTCATTTACTTATGGTAAGCAAAACAGTTTTTTTACGCTTCGTGCAGGTTTAGGTCAGAAACGTTATTTTTCTGAAAAAGCGAGGCGCAAAGGTGTTGCAGTTGGTATGTTCTATAATTTCGGCCCTTCTCTTGGTATTATCAAACCATATTATCTAGAGGTTACTCGATTAGAACAAGGTACGAATCGTGTTAATATTAACGATGTTAGATATAGTGAAAATACTGCTCAAGAATTTTTAAATAAAAACAGAATTTATGGTTCTTCTAGTATTGCAATGGGATTAAATGAAATCAATTTAGCCGTTGGAGCACATGCAAAATTAGCACTTCATTTGGATTGGGGCGCATTTGAAGAACACGTCAAAGCGCTTGAAGTTGGTATAGCTGCTGATTTCTATTTCCAAAAAATTCCAATTATGGTTTCTGACGATAACCGCCCATACTTCATCAATCTTTATGCGGCATTACAATTAGGTAAAAGAAAATAATTAATTGATAGTTGATAATGGAGAATTGATAATTAACGAGTTCGCGCAAAGCTATATCATTTAAATTTTAATACCTCTTATTAAACAAAAAAGCTGATTGCATTAATTGCAATCAGCTTTTTTAGTTTAAATTCTCATGCCAATTTAGGCATTCTCAATTCTCAATTACTTAACGATTATTCCTTTACTATTCATAACAGTTTCTTGTCTATTGATTGATTCTTGATGAACCGCTTTTAAGAATGAAGAAATAAATGTTTCGCTCAATTCTTTTTTCGCTCCTTTCGCTACTGCTGCGTCTAAAATTTCACTCCAACGCGCTGATTGCAAAATCGAAATATTATTGTCCTTTTTATATTGTCCAATATTTCCAGCGATATTCATTCGTTTGCCTAACAAATTCAAAATTTCATTGTCAATTTCATCAATCTCATGACGAAGATGATCTAATGTTGCATTGAAAGTTCGATTCGTAGAGCTTGGATTTCTATACACAAGACTTTTCACTAAATCTCCAAAAACCTCTGGAGTAATTTGTTGTTTCGCATCACTCCAAGCATTATCAGGATCTGGATGAGTTTCAGTCATCAATCCATCAAAATTCAAGTCCATTGCTTTTTGAGCAACTTCTCCCAGAATATCGCGACGACCACAAATATGACTATTATCACAAATAAAAGTCAAATCTGGAAATTCACGCATCAAGTCAATCGGTATTTGCCAACGCGGAACATTGCGGTATTTCGTATCTCCATAGTAAGAAAATCCACGATGGATTACACCAATTTTTGTAATACCTGCATTATAAATACGTTTGATTGCTCCAACCCATAATTTAAAATCAGGGTTAATCGGATTTTTAATCAAAATAGGAATATCTACCCCTTTAATCGCATCAGCTACTTCTTGTACTGCAAATGGATTAACCGTTGTTCTTGCGCCTAACCAAAGTACATCGATTCCAGCTTTTAATGCTTCAAATACATGATCTGTTTTAGCTACTTCTGTCGTAACTTTCAAACCCGTTTCTTTTTTTACTCGCTTTAGCCAACTCAAACCTTCTACTCCAACGCCTTCAAATGAACCTGGAGCTGTTCGAGGTTTCCAAATTCCAGCTCTATACAAATCAATATTTTGCTTGGCTAATGCTCTAGCCGTTGTCATCACTTGTTCTTCTGTCTCTGCACTACACGGGCCTGCGATAATATAAGGACGTTCGTGTTTGCTTTCAAATACTGGTTGAAATTTCATGCCATTTAATTTTTAAAGATTGAAAGTCAATAGGTTATAAACACCTTCAATCCCTTTTTTTTATTTTAAAATTCGTTTAATATCGTTTGCTTCTTCTATCAATTGATAGAATTTTGTAAAATCTTTTTTAATTAATAAACTCCTAAATTTCGCTAATGTGTTAATATGTTCATCCAGAACATCTAATACATTGTCGCGGTTTTGTTCAAAAATAGGAATCCACATATCGGGCGAACTATTTGCCAAACGAACAGTCGATCTAAAACCACCACTCGCTAATTCAAAAATTCGTTTTTCATCTTGTTCTTTCGCCAAAACCGTCAATGCTAATGCAAATGAGCTAATATGCGAAATGTGCGAAACGTAAGCTGTATGTGTATCATGCTCTTTTGCATCCAAATAAACAACGCCCATATTTAGCGCTTGATAAAGTTCCTTTGCTACTTGATGCGTATAATCGCTACTTTTTTCTACATCAATAAAAACCGTACATTTCTCATCGAACAATCCTTCAATTGCAGCTTCTGGCCCTGAATATTCCGTTCCTGCCATTGGGTGTGTCCCGATAAAACTACCTCGATTTGGATGGTTTTCAATAGCTGCTAAAATTGCCTCCTTTGTAGAACCAACATCCATAACTACCTGTTTATCAGAAATTCTATCCAAAACAAAAGGCAATAATTTAACCATTGCACCAACAGGCGTTGATAAAATGATAATATCCGCGACGGTCAAACTTTCTTCTAATGTCATTGTAAGATCAACCAAGTTCAAATCCAATGCTTTTTGTGCATTAGCTGGATTTTTATCAACTCCAATCAAATGAGTAGCATACCCCGTTTTGCGTAAACTAATCGCCATCGAACCACCAATTAACCCCACTCCTACTATGGCTATTTTCATTTTTTTTTATTTAAATCGACTTTTTATTCGTTCAATTGCTGTTTCAAAAATGGATATTTCGCTACACAAAGAAGCCCTAATATAACCTTCACCTTGCGATCCAAAAATACCACCTGGCGTAATAAACACATGGCTTTTCTCTAATAATTGATCCGAAAGTGCATAACCATTTTCATATTGAGCAGGCACTTTTCCCCATACAAACATGCCTCCACGCGAATCATCGTAAGTACAGCCTAATAAATCATATAATTCATACACCACTTTTTGGCGTTTTTTATAAATCGCATTCAATTCATCGTACCAAGATTGCGGCAAAGCCAATGCCTCCGTTGCGGCTAATTGAATCGGCTTAAACATACCCGAATCCATATTCGATTTAAAACGCAAAATCGTTTGAATATAATCTGAATGACCAGCAACCATTCCCATTCTCCAGCCTGCCATATTATGAGATTTACTCAATGAATTGAGTTCCAACGCAATATCTTTTGCCCCTTCAACACTCAAAATACTCATTGGTTTATCATTCAAAATAAAACTATACGGATTATCATTACAAATCAGAATTTCATGCTTTCGCCCAAATGCGACTAATTTTTCAAACAAATCCATCGTGGCGTTCGCTCCTGTCGGCATATGCGGATAATTGACCCACATAATTTTGACTTTCGTCAAATCCAACTGCTCCAATGCTTCAAAATCTGGCTGCCAATCATTTTCTTCCTTTAGAAAATAATAGACACTTTCACCTCCAGCCAAATGCGTAGCCGAACTATAAGTTGGATAACCAGGATTAGGTACAAGCACTTGATCACCTTCATTCAAAAATGCCATTGAAATATGCATAATTCCTTCCTTAGAACCAATCAGCGGCAAAATCTCATTCGTCGGGTTCAGTTCAACTTGATAATATTTATTATACCAATTTGAAAAACCTGTTTTCAGTGCTGGAATACCTGCATACCCCTGATATTGATGTGCTTTTTCAGTCGAACAACCAGCTTTTAATGCTTCTACAACTGCCTCCGAAGCTGGCAAATCTGGGCTTCCGATTCCTAAATTAATCACATCAATGCCCTTATTCCTCATTGCTGCAATCTCTCTCAGCTTTCGCGAAAAATAATATTCCTTGACCTCGCCTAATCTATTTGATGGTTTAATTCTCATGCAATTGTCCTCTTTGGTATTTTCCTAATATTTTAAATTCGGAGGTTAATGTTTTAATTGCCTCAATTCCTGCTTTGAAATCTGCTTTATTCTCTATCAAATAATCAATAAAAAAGCGATATTCCCATGCTTTACCAACAATAGGCGCAGACTGAATTTTAGTCAAATTGGCGTTTGTTGCTGATAATGCCGCCAAAACTTTATGCAAACTTCCTACTTCATGTTGTAGAGAAAAACAAATTGACACTTTATTAAAAGTCTTCTCGACCTCAATTTCTTTTCTAATTCCTAAAACTAAGAAACGGGTATAATTCGCCTTATTCGTCTCAATTCCTTCCGCAATCATATCCATTTTATACAAATCTGCTGCGGCAGAACTAGCAATTGCTCCAGCATGTTTCCAGTTATTATCTCTAACCATTCTCGCACTTAATGCTGTATCTGGCGCTTCAATCAGCTTGATATTTGGATATTTTTTAAAAAAGGGTTTGCATTGAACAATAGCCACAGGATGAGAGTAAACTTCGGTCAAATCTTCTATTTTCTGACCTGGCAATACCATCAAATTTTGCTTAATTCTTAGATAAACCTCTCCAATGATCTCCAAATTTGAGCTATTAAGCAAAGCATAATTTGGCAAAATACTGCCATAAATAGAATTTTCAATTGCCATAATTCCACCATCAGATAAGTCAGGATTTTGAGCAACTTCTATCAAATCTTGAAATGTTTCTGCTGGCACAATTTCCACATTATTCAAATATTGATATCGCTTTGCCGCTATTTCATGGAATGCGCCCGCTCCTCCTTGAATGACAATCCGAACCGTTTTTTTGTTCATAGAAGGTAATTGTTCCTCTTCCGCTGTAACTATAGATAACATTAATTCCGTTTTTTATTAAAAAAAGAAGCCCTGTTTGTTCAACAGGGCTTCTTACTTCATATATTCAAATTTAACTTTTGAACCAATAAGTTGCCCCTTTTATGGTAAAACCATAAAAAAATACCAATAAAAGAAATATGTCCATTGAATTAGCCCTTTCATTTACATTTTTGTTTTTAGCACTTCACTTATTAAGCTCTAATACGACAAAAGGAGTTCGCCTTTCGGGAACTCCTTTTGTATTACATTCTAATTAGTAACAATAGGTTATTCCCTTAACTTTTTAAGTAAGGATAGAAATAAGAATAACTCCAGAAACCAGAATGTAATGTCATCATCATTTTAATTTTTTGTTTGAATTAATAACGGTGCTAAAGTATAAAAGTTTCATTATTAAAAAAACATTTTATCATTTTTTTTGAAAAAAATCGCTTTTCTTATTAAATATACAATGAATAGAGGTCTTTTTTTAAGAAATGGAAAGATTATAGTCTATTTATCATAAATAAAGAATTAGCTAATTTTCTCTATTTTTAGTTGTTTTTAGATTTTGCTTAGGAAATGTTCATTATTTCCTCCGCAATTCCATAAAACATTTCTATTCCATAAGGAATAATCTCATCAGGAAAATCATAATCATCTTGATGCAAAGCGGGCGTACTTTCCCCTGCTCCTAGCCCAAACATTGCACCTGTAAAATGCTCCGTAAATAAACCAAAATCTTCTCCCCAGTTAAAAGGTACTGTTTTTTCATGGTAAGAAAAATGATGCTTTTCGGCAACTTTTCGAATGCAATCCACTGCAAAACCATCATTAACAGAAGCCGCAAAGTAATAAATCCATTCTAATGAAAAAGTTAATCGTTCTTGCTTGCAAATCGTTTCGATGAGTTCTATTAAAGTTTGTTTCGTCTCCTCTAATTTTTCTTTGGTTTTGCATCGTAAAGTATAATGTAACTCGCCTTCTCCTGCCGAAATACCATAATCTTTAGAGCCGATCCGCGTATAAATCGTTGTTATTTTAAAAAAACCATCGCTTGTTGCATCATTATTCGTCAATTGATGAATTTTAGAAATTAAAGTCGCAATAGCAATATCTGGGTTAATTCCATCTTCAGGCTGTGCAGCATGGGCTTTTTTGCCTTTCATTTTAATGACCAAACTAATTACAGCAGGATTAAATGTTCCTTTTCGGCAAACGATTTGCCCTTTCGGATAGCTCGGAACATTATGCAAAGCAAAAACATAATCGGGCTGTAAAGCGGAAAATTTTTTATCCTCTAAAACGGCTTTTGCTCCTTTTCCAATTTCTTCCGCAGGTTGAAAAAGCAAAATAACTTTCCCTTTTTTCAATGGTTGATCAGCTATTTTCTGTGCTAATCCGACCAAAATAGTGCTATGTCCATCATGACCGCATTTATGAGAGATGCCATTATAAACCGATTTATAAGCAAAATTATTTACTTCTTGAATGGGTAAAGCATCTGTATCAGCTCGAAATAAAACAGTTTTTCCAATTTTGCCTGAATCATAAATTGCTGCAATTCCATGACCACCTAGTTGCTCAATAATTTGAGAAGGATGTGTCAATTTAAGTTGATCAATAATTTTCTGAGCTGTTTTTTCTTCCTGTCCTGAAAGTTCGGGATAAGTGTGTAAGATTTTACGGAAGTTAATTAAATCTTGTAGAATAGCTTTGTTTATCATTTCTTAATCCGTTTAATCAGCTTCGGTTCTTAATTTTTATCACGCACATCGCACACAAAAACGGCTTTGAGGCATCAACATCAATCTTCCTTCTGGAATAGATCTTTTACATCTCGCACAATTCCCGAAATCCTCATCATACACTCGACTAAGCGCGTATTCTAGGTTTTTAAATTTACGTTTTGTCGTTCTCAATGCGGCTTCTGCAACACTTTTATTATTGATCGCATCCATTCTTGAGATTCTTCCAATGGCATTTTCTGGCGGAATTGGTTTCGTCAATTCTTCATATTCTTTGATTTTAACCTTCGTCTTTACAATTTCAGCTTCAATCAATTTTTTAAATTTATCTGCTGCTTCTTTTTTCATATTTTTTGTTTTTCATTAAAATTTCATCAACGCAATTCGATTCTTTCCAGCGAGCCATGCCGTATGTTCATCTACAATTCTAATCGTATAATATGGTTCTATATTCACGCTTTGCCATGTTCTTCCTCGATCTGCGGAGTAGGCTGTTCCTGGTATTCCGACCGTAATCATTCCTTTTCCTTCCGAGTTAGGAATGTATTGCACGCAAGACCGATAGCCTGGAAATCCTTCTTCGTTAATTAATCTCCAAGTTTTTCCGCCATCTCTTGTAATGGCTTTATTTTGTGAATTGTGTTCCATTTTTTCCCAGTTTCCTCCAAAAATTACGCCCTCCTTTTCATCATAAAAAGCACCTGAGAAAATACCAGTCATTTGGCTACCTTCAAGAATTGGCGTATCGAAAACCTCCCATTTTCCACCTTGATCACCACTATAAAACACCCTAGCTTTTTTGCCTCCACTAACCAACCAAACATGATTATCCTTGACAATTACATTCGTATTGCTTGCCGCAAATCCAGCCTCTCCATCTGCCGTAGCAGGAAGAATATCACAGCCAATTTTTGCCCATGTTTGACCGCCGTCCGTTGTTTTAATCAAGGATAAACAGCCTTTTTGAGGATCTCCAACGGCAAAACCTACTTGATCATCAACAAATGCCATTGAATTATAAAATGCTGCAGTATCCGTATCAGTGAAGACTAATTCCCAATTTTTGCCTTTATCAGTAGATTTGTACAATAAAGCTGGTGAAGCAACCGAAAGCATCAAAACAGCCGTTTTAGTGACAACGATAGATCGAAATTCAGGCGCTTTATTTTCATGCTTGATACTGTCGATTTTCCAAGTTTGACCACCGTTTTCGGTCTAACCAAATTGCC
>CAKZLL010000538.1 GCA_937125475.1 uncultured Saprospiraceae bacterium
TTCCTATACTGATAATCAGCACATAACAATGTGTTTGCTTGTTGCGGGCAAACGCTGTTATTGCAATATGAAGATTTTCAAGATTTCAATGAGCTATTTTTACAGGGGTAAATCTGTGACATAAAAGTATATAAAATTAAATAAAAAACCAATAAAACCACCCTATTTTTTTAGTTTTATTTCAACTGTTCCTTCAATGCTTTTAACTCACTTTGCGTCAAATTCCGCCACTTTCCTACTCTCAAATCAGCTAAATCCATATTCATAATCCGAACACGTTTAAGCGTTCTAACATTATAACCGAAATGCTCGCACATTCTTCTGATCTGTCGATTAAGTCCTTGTGTTAGCGTGATTTTGAATAAAGATCTACCTATTTTTTCAACCTTACAGCGCTTTGTTTTTGTACCTAAAATTGGAACGCCATTCGACATTTTTTTGATAAAGTCATTGGTAATCACACGATCTACGCCGACAATATATTCTTTCTCGTGGCTATTTTCCGCGCGAAGGATTTTATTAACAATATCGCCATCATTCGTCATTAAGATCACTCCCGTAGAAGGTTTGTCTAGTCGCCCGATAGGAAAGATCCTTTTCTTATGATTGACAAAATCAACGATATTATCCCGATCTCGTCGATCAGTAGTGCAAGTTATACCTGCGGGTTTGTGTAAAGCAATATAAATTTTTTGCGGCTTATTTTTTAACGGTTTTCCGTCAATCGAAACTTTATCTTGATCCGTTACTCGATTACCTTTTTGGGCAACTTTCCCATTTATTTTGATTCGCCCTGCCTCAATCCATTTATCCGCTTCTCTTCGAGAGCAAACGCCTGTACTGCTGATATATTTGTTTAAACTAATAGAATTGTCCGACATAATAATCTCTAATGAAACGAACATTTCTATTCGCTAACTAATTTTTAATCTAAAAAACATTCAAAGATAGGCAAGATTTTAAAAATAGGAAGCAATCAGAAATTTTTAAGGCTTGCTATTAGGCTTTATGTCCAATTATTTATAAATTCACTTGATGAACAAAGAACAATTTTTACGGGCTTTTATGACGGAAGTTTGGAATGAACAGCAATTTGATAAAGTCGCTTTTTATGTCCATCATGCTTATACCATTCACTTAGATACGGCTGATCCGTGGGAAGGTCAAACACTCTCGCATGAAGCTTTTAAAGAGCGGTTAAGGTTTTCTTTTAATTCTTTTCCAGATATGCATTTCGATATTACTTCTGCGATTGAAGAAGAAAATCATGTGGCAATTACTTGGATTTTAACGGGTACGAATAGCGGAAAAATTGGCGGTTTCCCTCCTACTAATCGGGCGATCAAAACGACAGGATTAACTATTTATCATTTTACTAATCAAAAAATTAGCGGTCATACGCAGGTTTTTGATCGATTAAAAGTAGCTCAACAACTAGGTTTTTTGTCTAATTAAAAACGATAAAAGTAAAAAAGAATAAGGCTAAGACACGATTTTCTTTACGTCTCAACCTCATTCAATACTAATGTTTCAAATCAAATTTAAATCAATTCTGTAGTATATTTATTCGTTAACTCCTCCAAAACTTCTTGTAGTAAATAGGTCGCTGCCTGATAGTTTTTTTGTTCTAATAATGCCTTAAATGGCAAGATCTTATTGAAATATAAATTGTGATAAATTACTTCATCATCTGCCTTTTTTAGCATCAGCATATTAACTAAAGGCGAAATAAAATAATACATTTCGTAAAGCATCGCACCGCCTTCTTGATCCAATAAATATGTATCTCGGAATGCTCTATAAAAATCTAATTCTGCTTCTTCCGAAAATTGCTCAACTGCTGTAGTTGCCATACAATGTTCACTACCATCATGACCTTTACATACTGGCGGACAAGGTCTTGTAAAATCCATATAAACATCAGCATAGGCATAACCTTGGCGATCAAGCGGCTCAATAATTGGCGCAATGATGTTTTTTCTTAAACCCAAATGATACGAAATCGACACACAAGTTTCTGCTGACATAAAATTCTCCAATGAGTTTCTACCAAAGAAATTACCGCGTGTAATGGTTTTATAATTTAATGTTTCATCCTGTTGATGAACATATTTCACATAATCTGCCATCATTTGAGCCATTTCTGGCAAAGAAAATACATTTCCTTCCTGATCATAATAGCCTTTTTCTACCAATAAAGGCTTAGAATTTAAACTATATTCCTTTTCATTAATACAAGGAATTAAGAAAACACGAATAGAGTTAGGATTTAAAACATCACTCAATCCATACATAAAACGAATACCTGAAACTTTCGTAGATGAATTTAAAACATTTAAAATCAAAGTTTTACTAATTCTAAAAGAAGCAATTGTATTAGGAAATGCAGTGTGATAGGTCTTTTGCAAAGCATGAAATAAGCCTTTAGAAATGTATTCTCCTACATCAACAGCTTTACGACGAGAAGTCGTTTCTTGATTTTTTTTCATAATGACTTGATTATTTGGTTTATAAAAGGTTGCTTGATCTATTAAGTATGGTTAAAAATAAGTCAAATGGTTACCACTATATTTTTAAATAATCTATCAGAAGTGTAATTAAAGCATAATAAGAAGGTTAAAATAGCAGTTTATAACCTTTAGACTGTAACAATTTTAGCTATTTCGAGATATATAGATAGAGTACTTCATCAGATCTTTATTTTTCAAAATCTAATTGATACAATTTCAAAAAAGCAATTGTTTTTTGTAAATTACTTTATATAATATTATTTAATCAAAAAATTGAGGAAAATGTCTTACAGCGCGACCATTAACAAATTGATAAGCACAGACAATTTAAATAGACTTGCTAAAAGATCTAGATCCAAAACTGAAATCAAAGCATTACAAAATATTTTGAAAGATTTGGGTTACGGTAGTGAGTTAAATTGGGTTAAATTCGGAGCTGATGGCGATTATGGAGGCAGTACAACGGCTGCTGTATCCGCTTTTTTACAAAAAAATAATTTCCCAGGAGATGGAACAACAATATCAGATGAGGCCGCTAAAAAAATATTGAAACTTCACAATGTTGTTGATGATTTGCAATACCTCAAAACAATAATAGACAAAGATAAAGTAGAAAGCACGCTTTTTAAAGGTTCTCGATCAAAGGCGGATATCGTAGCGATGCAAACTATTTTGAACGATTTGGGATATGGCGCGGAGCTAAAGTGGGCAAAATATGGCGCTGATGGTGATTATGGCGGTAGTAGTACAAGGGCAGTCAACGCTTTTGCGCAAAAGGAAGGGCTAGAATCTGATGGTTTAAAACTAACCAAAACCATGGCGGAAAAAATGCTAAGTTATTACACTGATGGCTTGGGCGAACAATGGTATGCTAAAAGTAGTTCTGACTCTGATAGTTCTTCAAGCAGTACTAACGCAACTGGTTTGGCTAGTATTCAATCCAGAAGAAGTGGTAGTTATAATGTAGTAACCGATGGAACAGCAACTAAAAAATTCAAACGTTTTCGTAAAGGTTGTTTCACTTATGGTTCTGAAAAAATGGCTAATTTCATTAAAAATAATGCTGATCTATTAGCAGAATATGAAATTACAGAATCTTCAATCAACGTCATGAGGGCAGTTTCTGAAAATGAAGGCAACATGGATGCTATCAATACTTGGGACAATAGCTTCATGACATTTGGTATGTTTCAATGGACAATTGGCGCAAGGCATGACAAAGGCGAAGTACCTTCTTTAATTAAAAAAATAGAAGAAAATGAGCCAGAAGTTTTTGCTGAATGCTATGGAAAATATGGCATAAGCACTTCGAGTGATACTGGAAATGTTTATGGTTATTTAACTTTAAATGGCGAAAAAATTAATCGTGCTCAAGAAAAAACCATGTTCCGAACACCTGAATGGTCTTTCGTATTTTGGAAAGCAGGTCATAATAAAACGGTTAAAGCTATACAGGTCGAACACGCACTTTCTCGTTTAAAAACATTTTATTGGAAAATGAAAATTAATGGTTTTCCAATCTCAGATATTATTACATCGGAATATGGTGTTGGGCTAATTTTGGACAATCACGTCAATCGCCCTGGTTATGTTAAACCGTGTATTCGCAAAGCAATGCAACAAACGGGTTTAATGGATCCATCAACTTGGAGTACCGCAGAGGAGCGACGTGTAGTTGATGCATATATCAAAATCCGAGCAACTTATGGAGGTAGTCCAATGACACACGCTAACAATCGTGCTGCTGTCACTAAAAAATATTTGAATAATGGCATAATTTCAGCCGAAAGAAAATCATTCGTTTATTCTGAGGTCACTTCAAGGGATGGAAGTAATATCGGTATCGGTAAACCAATTGATTTCTTACAAGAGGAACATCCAGAAATTAGAGGTAATTTCCATGATGAACATACTGAATATTAGACCAAATTTTTAGGCCAAAAAAATCTATAAAAGAAGCCGAAAGACTAAGTGTTAAAAAAATTGCCACTTAGCCTTTTGGCTTCTTTCTATTTTGTCATGGTTTTTGTGAAGGATAAAACATATTTAATTTTCAATAACATGAAAATTAAGCTACTAATTTAATTTTCATTTAAAACACACTTTTTATGAGGCAACTACTTTTATTAATCCTATTCTTTTCTATATCAATTCCTTTATCTGCTCAAAGTATTTTTTATCCACAAGACACTAGTAATATCAGTAAAGGAACTTATAATGTATTAATGGCTGAACGTCAGCTACAATATGCAAGTTTTGGCGGTGTTTTGACCTCAGAAGCCAATGGTTTACAAAGCTATCCTTTTATTCTAGAAGCTAGAATTTCTCCTTATTTTATTTTATTTAAAGGCAGAGAACAACAAAACGCTTTCTTTAGACGATTGAGTGTTTCTTTTGAGCCAGAATTACAATTTAGAATATTAAATGATGTCTCTTTTCCTATCTCTCCTCCAAGTTTTAAGCCTAAATTAATCACTAATTTCTTTTTAGATCGCTTACAAAAAAATGATAAAAATTATCTTTTTTTAACCCTAACTCTAGCTCATTATTCTAATGGTCAACAAAATCCCTTTCAGAATGAAGACGGAACATTTAACACAATTAATGGTAATTTTTCGACAAATTATGGTCTAGCTGCCTTAACTTATTCTCGATATTTAAATAGATCTGCAAATAAAAGCTTTGGCTTCTTTAATAACGCACTCTTTTCAATCACAGCAGGTCTGCAAAAAGATGGCTCTTTTGATCAGCAATTATTGGTTTATGATGAAGATTTGGACGCTGCGAATTATGGTAGAAATCGAGTAAAATTAAGATTTCAGCTACAAAGTGGCAATATACGAGGCGGTCGCTCTCTTTTACAATCTTATAAAGCACCCGATATTTACCGTTTAGATACTTTCTACATTTGCACTGATACGATCCTTTCCAACGGAAAAGCTGG
>CAKZLL010000539.1 GCA_937125475.1 uncultured Saprospiraceae bacterium
GCAATCAAGCAATCAAGCAATCAAGCAATCAAGCAATCAAGCAATCAAGCAATCAAGCAATCAAGCAATCAAGCAATTATTTCACCTCAAAAGCATTTTCATTATTCGTCTCATCACATTCAGTAATCGTTTGCCATGCATCGACATCAAAAACGATAAAAGGCGTAAAAGAAGTTTGTTTTTTAAGCGAAACTTTGATTGTTCCTTTATAGGTTTTACCTGGTTCTAATTTACCATTATTTTTCGCCATAGCCTTATTATCTAAATAAACACCTCCAACCAAAACATCTCCTGGTTGTAATTTATTATCACTCGAAAAATACATCTTAATCGCTAAATTATCTTTTTTCTTCTTAGGCTTTAATCCAATTAAAGAAACTGCGGCATCTCCTTTGTTTATTAATGTATATTCAATATAAATATCTGATTTTTTACGCTCAATTTCCTTTAGCTCTAAAATATGCAAATCTGGACAGCCTTCATCCGCAAAAAAAGTAGGCTCTTTATCTGTTACAATAGAAGCACTTGGAGTACATTGAGTAAAAAGAATAGATAGACTTAATAAAAGACCAATAAGTTTTATAGTTTTCATTTTCGCTAGTCGTTAATTTTTATTTATTCATTGTAAATCATTACATAACAAATGAATAAATTATTTAATATGATAAATGATAATACCAGATAAGAGTACCGCAATATTCTTACCAAAAAATATTATATAATATTATATTCAATATTTAAGTGATTTCCATTAATCACAAGACCATTTTAGTATAAAGTCTAATAAGAAAACGTTATTCTTGTTTTTTAATAATGGCTTTTAAATCATTAATCAATTTCTTTCCTTGTGGTCGAATGCGATACTCTTTCAATATATCTGGATCATTCTGAGACAAGCACATTAATATAAAATTATCTGCCAAGACCTCATCTGGATGAATAATATATTGTGTGTTTGTACCAATTTGTTCATAAAATTTCGCAATATTTTTGATCAAAACATTAGTGTCTCCATTACGAGTTACTTTGACAGCTCCATTATCTACTTCAAATAAATTAAATTGCAAATATTGGAAAAAATCGGGTTCTGCTGGCATGAAATTTAGCTTTTTAGAATAGATCAAAGGTATAGCAGTAATTTCCTGCCCTGTTGTTTTCCGATCTACTTTAATTCCATAATTATAATTCACACCATCAGGATTTAAGAGGACGCGACGATCCAAAATTGGAGGAATAGTAGGAGGTGTAATCGGATAATAGCCAATATATTTATACAATTCATCACGCTTTTTAGGATTATATCTTGCATAGATATGAAAAATTTCGTGAATCATCGTTTTCAAAAAATCAGTTTCATCTTGCTGAACTAATGTATTAGAAGGAATGACAATTGCGTCTTCTCTAGTATAAAAAACACCTTCCCCATAATGATTCATATTACATTTGATCATCGTTATATTGGGAAGAAATATATTAGGATCAACAGCATTCACTAATTCAAAGGCCTTAGTGATTGTTTTAGTAACAAAAGCTCTTTCGCTATCAGTAAAATCCATGACACTTGATTGCAAATGCGCTTTATAATCTTTCAATAAAGTAGCTCGATCACCTCGACTCACCGAATTCATCTGGATTTGCATATCCAGTTTCTTTATTCGATCAAAAAAGCCTTCTACATCATCTTTGATGATTTGGGCTTGTCCAATCGCTAAATCTGCAAAAACAATTTGATGTGTTTTAGATAATTTTAAGGTATCACCAGTTACTGTATCTCCGCCATCTTTCGGTGCTCGACATCCTCCAATAAGAAGAAAGGCACTTATTCCAAAAATAAGTAGTTGTTTCATAGTATTTTAATTGCTGTGGTTGTATGATTTCACTCCACCATTCAAATGGTGAGGTGAAATATGTGTGTTGGAATGACTGAATTTAATAAAAATAGTTTGCTGAAAATTTACTTATTCATTTTTTTAAATTCATTTTTCATATTTTGATGCTGGGTTTCTGTGATTAATCCATTTTCTTTCAAGTTATTAAGTTCACCTCTAGCCCTTGCCATCATGCTTTTATTGACAGAATAAGTAAGGTTTTTTAATTTTTCATATAAAAATTTGGCTTCTAAATCCTTTCCTAAAATCATTAATATATGAGCATTATCTAATAAAACTTCTCCATTATTAGGAGCTAATTCGATGGCTCTATCAATTAACTTTTGTGGTTCAATAGTGCTAGAAGGTGCTTGAACTAACTTTGCTAAGGCTAATTTAGCATATAAAGCAGCCGCTTGATTAAAATCATAAACTGTATGATCTGATAGGACAGTGATCTTATCATGAACGGTTCTTGCTTTTTCTAAATAAACTAAATCATTGATTTTAGTACCTTGCTCCTCCAAATAATAAGCTAATTTCCGCAAGGTTTCAATATCTTTTTTATCTGGGCTTTCTTCAATATTGAGTTGGGTGACATCTTTAATACCAAACTTGATTTTATCTAAAATAGTAATATTTTCAAAATGATTATTTTCTAAAAATCCTTCTAAAGTATAAAATAAAGCCGCACCATGTTTTTCTGTTCCTGTCAAGATATAGTGCATATTTGGATCAATATCAATAGAATAAATATCGCTTTCATGTTCATAGACTTGCAATAAATTCCCTGACGTATGCCACAGTCGCGCTTGATTATCTCCTCCAACAGTTAAGAATAAATCACGTTTATTCTTAACAAAAACAATATCATAAACATAATTACCTGTTCGAAAATTGCGTACAATTTCGCCTGTACCCGTATCCCAAAGTCGAATACCATCTATTCCTGCAGAAATCAATTGGCCAGGTTCTGAACCATATTCCACAGCATAAATTTTATCATTATGACCGCTTAAACCCTTAATAAATTGCCCGTCTTTTGTCCAAAGGAAAATATTCTTATCCCAGCTACTAGTCGCAATAGTATCTTGTGTAGGAGAAAAATCAACCGATAAAACATCACTCGAATGTTTTTTGAATTTTGTTAATAATTTACCTTGAATATCCCACAAGATAGCCACGTTATCTCGACCGCCAGATAATATTTGCTTGCCATCTTTAGAAAATTTAATGACTTTAACTGTTCCTGTATGCCCTTTATATTCATACAATTTTTTGCCTTCCAAGTTATAAACGGCTATCTTTTTTCCATATGCTACTCCAATTGCATCACCTGATGGATGAAATGCAACAGCTTCTACATCCGCTGGAAATCGGTACTTTCGGATTTGTTTTTTTGATTTTATATTCCAAAGCAAAACTGAATTATCCCAACTCCCCGTAATCGCTTGTTCGCCATTAGGCGAAAATGCAACAGCTTGAATTCTATTCTTCTGAGTTGTAAAGTTTTTAATATTTCGTTTGAGGTGCAAATCCCAAATTCTTGCTTCTGTATCTCGACCTCCAGAAAGGATATATTGTCCATTTTGAGAATAAGCCAACCCTAAAACATAATCTTCATGACCAATAAAAGTTCGGACATTTTTTTCGGTTTTTAAATCCCAAAGGCGAACCGAACTATCCCAACTACTCGAAGCTAATGTATCTCCTGAGGGCGAAAATGCTACATTTACAACTGTACCACTATGTCCTTCTAATATTTGCAATGGCTCACTCATTTTATTAGCATTCCAGATTCGTATTTTTTCATCCCGACATCCAGTTGCTATTATATTGTCCGCTTTGGGCGAAAATGTCAAACCATAAACATAATCCTCATGAGTAAAAGTTGAAATCGCACTGCCCGTTTTTATATTCCAAACCTTAACCGTATTATCTCGGCTTGCTGTTGCGATATATCGATCACTTTTTTTAGAAAAATCTACTGCATAAATATTTCCTTGATGCCCGTCTTTATCAAATGTTTTAATATAATTTCCGTCATTATCCCAAAGAATAGCCGTTTTATCTCGGCTTCCTGTCAGGATATATTGACCATTAGGAGAGTATTTTACATCATTTACATCAGCGAGATGCTTCCGTAATACACGAATAGTATCTCCACTTGCGATATCCCAAATAATGGCGGTTGTATCATCAGAAGCAGTCACCAAATGTTGTCCATTCGGAGAAAAATCAATGGCATTGATGACACGTGTATGCCCAGTCATGGTTTTTTTCAAATTGCCTTTCATATCCCACAATCGAATAAATTTATCCATACCGACCGTCGCAATATTTTTTCCATTAGGCGAAAACGCTAAATCATAAACGGTACCTCGATGAGACAATTTCTTATTAGAAAAGTTATTTCTCCTAAAAATCAAGCGACTTAATTGGTCAATACTAATATCTTTAGGTGTTTCACTTTTTGCCGCTAAGGCTAATTTTAATGCTAATTCGGGGGCGACTTCTTCATTTTGCATCGCTAAGGCAACAAGGCCATTGGCTTTACTTTTTTTCTCAACTTCCTTTTTGGCATCTTCTGCCCAATCTTTGAGCATATTTGAATAAACTGTTCCACCAATTAGCCCCACAATGACTAGTACCAAAGCAACAATTGAAGTAATCCTTTGATTTCGCCTAACTCGGCGACTTTTCTCTATATACTTATACTGATCTTCTTTGACTAAATCATCTAGGTCTTTTTCGAATGGCTCAATAAAATTAAGTTCTTTTCGGCTCAGAAGCGTCCGAGTTTCCTTGAAGGCAGCATGACGTTCCCCTACCAAACGAATAACACGTAAAAGCATCTTATCTTCCGAAGATCCTTTTTCATAAATTTTCTTTGCTAATGCATCATGTGCTATTTCTATCCTCATTTAGTGTAGTTGATAATTTGGCAATGGATAATAAATAATGAATGATATGATTTTAGGGAGCGCGCAAAAAATAATCCACCCGTCTTGCTATGAGTTTTACTTTTTATTTTGTTGCCTTTTTCTTGTATAACTCGCTATGCTGCGTAAAATGCGCCTTGTAAAAAATAAAACTCATCACGGAATCTTGGATAGGCTATTTATTTCTTTGTCCCTTATTTAGCATAAATGTACAGAAAAGATGGATAATTCCATAAAAACACCTTAAAAAACTATCAAGATTAAGGTTTTGAAAATCAATACTCTACCCGATTATTTTTAATTAAACTCAAAAAATAGGACGTTAGAATAGGTAGGTTTTTCTAAACTTCACAAATGGAATTAATTTTTTAATTAATTTTACTTTCTCTGCCACTTTCCGCAAATAATTGTCATAACTGTTATATCATATTAATTTCGATAAACAGTGCCGTAGCTCTGCTGCTATATAATAGAATTGTTAGATTGTTTGTAGAAAATGGTTATGAATGGAAAATAAAGCACCTTTATGTAGGATATTGGAAAACTATCAATTAGAACCTTAACTAATGCAACAAAAAATTGTTTTACTCATTTTTACCGTTTTTGGTGTTTTGTATGCCTTTTTTAAAAAAATAGAAGAGGCATTTAGGATGATTTTTCCTACTAATAGGCATTGGCAACTGACATTATTGGTTGTTTTTAGTAGTTGGTATTGCTTTTTTTCCTTGCCTGCTCAACTATTTTCTGATCCTATTTCAGTGGTTCTAGAGGATAAGAACGAAGAATTGTTAGGCGCTCGAATTGCTAAAGATGGGCAATGGCGTTTCCCAAATGTAGATACTATCCCAGAGAAATTTGCGAAAGCATTAGTAACTTTTGAGGATCGACGATTTTATGCTCACATCGGAATTGATCCTATTGGAATTGGTCGGGCGATTAGCCAAAATATTAGAAATCAGTCGATTGTAAGCGGAGGAAGTACTTTGACCATGCAAGTTTTGCGGATGTCAAGGAAAGGCAAATCACGTAATATTTGGCAAAAAATAACAGAAGCTATCCTAGCAACACGCCTCGAATTACGCTCCTCTAAAGAGGAGATTTTAAAAGAATATGCTTCAAATGCACCTTTCGGAGGTAATGTTGTTGGTATTTCTGCGGCATCTTGGCGATATTTTGGTAAAAAACCACAACTTCTTTCTTGGGGTGAAGCGGCTACGCTAGCGGTTTTGCCTAATGCGCCCGCGCTTATTCATCCTGGTCGAAATCGAGATGCGCTTTATGCTAAACGCAATCGGTTGTTAGATCGGTTGTTGACCGATGGCGCAATTGATTCTTTGACTTGCGATTTGGCGAAAGCCGAACCTTTACCCGACAAACCTTTGCCTTTGCCGCGTTTAGCGTCTCATTTGTTGGAAAGAGCCAAGCGCGAAGTATTCAGAAAGGATAAAAGTAAGGCACGTATTCAAACAACTATCGACAAAAATTTACAGATTTTTACAAATAGTATTGTTAAAAAACATCATTCTTTCCTTTCGGCTAATAGTATTAATAATATCTCAGTGGTCGTGACGGAAGTAGAAACAGGAAATGTTTTGGCTTATGTCGGAAATGTTCACAATCAAATCAATGATGAACATGGACACGAAGTTGATGTTGTGACTGCGGCTCGAAGTTCGGGAAGTATTTTGAAGCCTTTGCTTTATGGATTAATGATTAATGAAGGACATTTGTTACCGACGAATATTTTGCCTGATATTCCGACGCAAATGAAGAATTATCGCCCAAAAAATTATTCAGAAACCTATGAAGGCACTGTACCTGCCGATATTGCCTTAGCGCGTTCGCTTAATGTGCCTGCTGTGCGAATGCTGCAAAAATATGGTTTAGAAAAATTTCATTTTTACCTGCGAAAGATGGGCTTTACAACGATTAACCACCCGCCAGAATATTATGGTTTACCACTTATTTTGGGTGGAGCAGAGGTGAAACTTTGGGATTTGATGGGGGTTTATTCTAGTATGGCGCGTTCGCTCAATCATTTTTCTGAGTATGATGGGCGTTATCATTTGAATGATTTTAGAGCGCCAAACTATATGAAAAATACAAAAATACCATTACCAAAACGGCATGAACTCCTCAAAGAAGCACCTATAATGAATGCTGCAGCTACTTGGGCAACATTCGAAGCAATGTTAAAAGTAGAGCGACCAACGGAAGATGGGGCATGGGAATTATTTGAATCGCGTCGAAGAATTGCATGGAAAACAGGAACGAGTTTTGGTTTTCGGGATGCTTGGGCAGTTGGTGTTTCTCCTAAATATACGGTTGGTGTTTGGGTAGGAAATGCAGATGGCGAAGGACGACCAGGATTAGTTGGTGTATTGGCTGCTGCGCCTATTTTGTTTGATATATTTAACTATCTCGGTGCAAGTGAATGGTTTGAAAAACCTTATGATGAGATGAAAGGCATGCTTATTTGCCATGAAAGCGGTTATTTAGCTAAGGATTATTGTCCTAAAGTTGATACGCTTTTAATGCCTCGAATGGGAGAATATACCAAGAGTTGTCCTTATCATAAAATAATACATTTGGATGCTTCCGCAAAATGGCAGGTTCATAGCGATTGTGAATTGCCTTCTAAAATGAAACATGTTCCTTGGTTTGTTTTGCCGCCTGTGGAAGAGTATTATTATAAATTTAATCATCCTAATTATGTAGCTTTACCAGCGTATCGTGCGGATTGTTTGGCGAGTTTGCCAGACCGAGATCAACCGATGGAGTTAATTTATCCGAAGCGAATTTCTAAAATTTATATCCCGATTGATTTAAATGGTGAAGCTGGACAAACTGTCTTTAAAGTTGCTCACCGAAATGGAAATGCAGCTATTTATTGGCATTTAGATAATGAATTTTTAGGCGCAACGAGTACTTTCCATGAGATGGCTTTTCGTCCATCAGAAGGAAAACACCTACTTACTTTAGTGGATGAAGAAGGCAATACCTTGACACAAAACTTTGAAATGTTGAGTAAGTAATTTAGTTGGCGTTTGAAAATGTTATGGAATAAGATAAAAAAGGTGTCAGGTGTTAGTTTAAATAGATTGCTAATTTTTATTAATACCTGAATCTTCCCCCTTTAAAATTAAAACAAATGAATACTGATAATATTCTAGATAGTGTCGAAAAAGCAGTTCATCGCCCATTTTATACGTTGAAAAGTATTAGATACTTAAAATATACAGTATCAATTGGACTCTTTTGGGCATTAGCGCTATCAGTTATGATGATTTTTCAATTAGAAGTTCAGTTTATAGGCACATTAATTTTCCTTTTTCTGTTGTTTATTTCGTTTTTAGGAGTAGTAGGTTTAGGATCAATTGGTTTATATTATTTAATCTCTTCTTACAAAAAAGGAGAAGAAAGAGATGATATTCAAAGAAATACATTACTCGTTTTAGGGGCTTTAGTTGGGGCTTTCTTTATTGCATCTCTTGTTTTTTTAGGGTTTTTAATGAATTTTTTAATTACGTCCAATTAAAAACCTATCATTCTATTTCGATTTTATTTTATCAAAAACAAAAAAACATACTCAAAAAATTATATAGTCACTTCAATTTTGCTGATATTATTTTCTTTCGGTACATTTGACTACACTGTAATAAAAGTTTTATGATATTTTAGTTGCAGCACAACGTCACCGTTTGTAGAAAATGATTAAGAAGTTAAATTTTAGGTACAGCGTACCGATACGAAATGCAAGTGTTTGATTAACAATATGTTATGTTTTGGTATCGGTGCGCTGCACCTAAAAAGATCTATTTACTTATAGCTAGAAATGGTATCGGTTCTCTGAACCTAGATCTTAAATAACTTTTGTTACAGTGTATTGACTATATAACCAACTTATTATTTATCCTTTAAACATTAATCAATGAATACTGATAATTCTTTAGAGCATATTGAAAAAACAGAAAATCCAATTCATGCCCAACTAGCGATTAAACTCTTATTATTTAACCTGTTAAGCGTTATATCATGGGGCATAATCATTGTTGTCACGATTCCCACAGGGCTTATCGTATTTATTTTTGAAATACTTTTATATTTTCTTTTTGTCCATGTAATTGTATTTATTATCTGCGGTATAATTGGTTTATCTAATCTAGTATTATCCTATCGAAAAAACGAGAAAAGAACAGAATATCAACAAACTGCTTTGCCAGCATTAGGTTTATTGATGATCGTTTTTTACATTCTTTTGTATTTTGCAATTGTTGGATTATCTCAATTATCCTTTAAATTCTAATTGATGAATACTAATGATATTTTAGATGATATAGAAAAAGTGGTAGAAGATCCAGTCCATACCAAAGCAGCAATTAAATATTTTATATATAATATTTTAGCTATAATATTAGAACTTGTGCTGCTCTATTTATTCTTTATAAGTGACAGTTCTCTTGAGAATTATTTCATGGAAGATTTAATTCTTCCATTGTTATTATTTATTCCTTTTTTTGGGGTTTGCTGTGGCTGTGTTGCTTTTTATCACTTAATATATTCTTACCGAAAAGACGAAGAACGCAGCAAAATTCAACAAGTCATTTTGCCTATTTTAGGGCTTTTAGGCTTCATTGAACTATTTTATCTTTTTATAAATCTTATTTAAAATAAAAATAATGAATGAAAATAATATAATAGATTATTCTGAAACAGATATAGAAATCACTTATCATGCAGATAAGAGTCATAAATATCTATTAAGATGTTTTTTCTTGTTTATAATAAACCTAGTTCTACTTGTTCTTTTAGGTCAAGCTAGTCAAAAATTTCGAAACCCAGAAATTTTAGATGAAACTACTTATTATTCAGTGATGAGGGCTTTTATTTGGTTGATAAGAATACTTTACTTGATTCTGAATATATTTGGGATATTGGGTTTATATCATTTGGTCATTTCTTTTCGGAAATCAGAAAAAACTAGAAGAAGTAGGCGATATTGGTTAATTTTCTTGGGCGGTTTAAATTTCTTAATAGTTGCCTTATGTATTTTTCTACTATTCTCCCCTATAAATTGATTTGTACGGCGGCTACTTAATTTCCTGCCGTTTCGCTAAATCACTAGTCACCATACAAGTCTAATGATTAATTCAATTATTGAACAACTTTAAAAAGATATTGTTAATTTTGAAGACTGAAATCTTAATGCTACTTTGGGCATTAGTTTTCCAAATACTAAAAAAAATGGTTCTTTGACAATTTTTGTCATTTATTCCAATGTGGGCTTGCCCCATTGTTCTAATTCTTTGAAAAACAACGGGGCAAGCCACCGTTGGATTAAAAAATATTCATTCTGGCAAAAACTGTCAATGAACCAAAAAAATTAATCAAAAAAATAAAAAATCATGTCAGTAAAAGTAGGCGATAAAGCACCTAATTTTAATTTAGCGAGTTCAGAGAAAGCAATGGTGGAATTGAGTAGCCTTGAAGGTAAAAATGTTGTTGTTTTGTTCTTTCCTTTAGCTTTCACAGGTGTTTGTACCACCGAATTATGCACAATGCGCGATGACATTGCAACTTATAACGGTTTAGATGCTGAAATTTTAGGTATTTCGGTTGATTCTCCTTTTGCATTAGAAAAATTCAAAGCGGAGCAAAACTTGAATTTCTCTTTATTATCAGATTTTAATAAAGAAGCATCAATTGCTTATGGTTCATTATACGATACTTTCGCCTTTGGAATGAAAGGTGTATCGAAGCGTTCGGCTTTCGTAGTGGATAAAGCAGGTGTTATTCAATATGCAGAAGTATTAGATAGTGCTGGAGATTTGCCAGATTTTGAGGCAATAAAAGCAGCATTAGGCAATTTGTCATAAATTGATACTAAAAAAGATGGATCATGAATTCCCTTTTTATAGGAAATCTATGATCCATCTTTTTTATTGCAAAATAAGGATAATAGCGTTAAAAAATTACTGAATTAGCATAGATATTCGTAACTTTGCCGCATTATAATTTCTTATTAATAAAGAAAAAAAACACTATGACTTGGATGCATACGGATGTTGAAGAAGATGTTGACATACTAATTGAAGAAGAGATTGATGCCATTAATCCTGCGCAATTAATCGTCTATAACGACGAAGTTAATACCTTTGACTGGGTCATAAAATGTTTTGTTGAAATTTGTAAACATACAGATCAACAAGCAGAACAATTAGCTTACATTATTCATTTCAAAGGAAAAGCAATCGTAAAAACTGGATCTAAACGAGAATTAAGACCTTACAAAGACGCTTTAGTCGATAGAGGACTTTCAGTTGTGATCGAAGAAGACTATTCCTAAATGTCCAAGTCTATAAAACTTATATTTTAAAAATATCATTGGCTTTTTCCATCAAATCATCTTCTATCGCATCAGGAATAAAGGGTGTTACATCTCCTCCTCCACGAATAATTTCTCGAACAATAGTAGAGCTAATATGAGAATATTGTGGCTCACTAATAAAGAAAACAGTCTCTAATTTTCCTTTGCCTAACGTAAAGTTAAGCTGAGAAATAATTCGCTCATAATCAAAATCAGAGGCATTTCGAAGTCCTCTGACCATATATTGTGCCTTTTCTTCTTCACAAAATTTAGCGGTCAAGCCAGTATAGTATTTAACTTCTACATTTGGCAAATCTTTAAAAACACTCCTTAACCATTCTAATCTTTGTTCTAAAGAAAAAACATATTTTTTATTAGAATTAACACCAATTGCTATAATGATTTTATCAAAAAGCGGTGCGGCCTTCTTGACCATTTCTGAATGACCAATCGTAATCGGATCATAAGATCCAGGCATTACTGCGATTTTCAATTCTTTTTCCATAAGTATAATTGTTGAGTTGAGAATTGAAAGTGGAGAGTTGAGAATGCTCTAGTTGGTCTATTAAGTTCTTTGTTAGAATTTTTAATTCTTTTCTCTACTCTCCGTTTTCAATTAAGTTTCAGTAGGCTGATTTTTGAAAATACTAAAATACGTTTTTCCATATTTTCGCATTTTCCAAAAATTTGGATGATTTTCATAATCATGATTCGGATTATGTTCCATTACAAACCAACCGTCCTCTTTGACTAAATTATTTTTGAAAATCAAATCTGGAATCATATCCATTGTTGCTAAGGCATAAGGCGGACCAGCAAAAATATAATTGTATTGTTCCGTTGCATATTCAATGAATTTGAAAACATCGGCTTTAACAATTCTAATTTTGTCTTCGATCTCTAGCTTTTTACTTGTTTGATTAGCAAATCGGACACAACCTCCAAATTTATCAACATAAGTTACATCTTCACAGCCTCTAGAAATAAATTCATAGCTGTGATTTCCTGTTCCACCGAACAAATCCAATACCTTTAATTCATCAAAATAAAAATGATTATTGATGATATTAAACAATCCCTCTTTGGCAAAATCGGTTGTAGGTCGAGTTGGCCAATTCTTCGCAGGCGGAAAAAATTTCCGTCCTTTAAACGTTCCTCCTATTATTCGCATACACTCATTGTATATAAATCAAAATGAAATTGCTGAGGTACATTACTGTACTTCGGGCTAAATTGGTAATATTTTGTTCGTTTTGCAAATTTAATTTGACGAATATAAGTCGAAAGCAGTTTGTAAATTGTAGAATTTGGCATAATTCCGCCCATTAAAGTGAGTGGCGTATGAGTTGTGTCTAAATCAAACTGTTGATACATGAGTAAAATGTAATAAAGAAAAGCCTCTGCCGAATTATATCTATACGTATTATAAAGCAAAAACTGGTTATTCTTATACACTAATATATTCAATTGATTGGGTTGAACATTAACAAAAACGTCATCACCATTTATCAATCTTTTCGTTCGTCTCAAAAAAGTAGTCGCAGTATGATACATCCTAAATACAGGAAAATATCGTTCTATCAAATCGAACAATCGGCTATCTATCGAATGTACATTTTTTAAACCTAATTCATCTACCTCGTCCGTAAAAACCATATCAAATTTAGAAAGTGGAGAAATCCCTTTCAAATACTCCTTTTGGAGATTAGGTTGATAAATAGGATTTGGAACAAAAGAGAATTGAAGTGTATCAATTGCAATATTCGTCTGGTTAAAAGATTGCCTCAAAAGCGGTTCTGTTTCTAAAATAGTCGTTAGATCTGTTAAGCTGTTCTGCTGTGCTAGTAAATAATGCTTTTGATTAATGATGTTCTTTTGAGCATCAGATATATAAAAGAAAAACCTGTTTGCTCCGATAAGAGCAGACAGGTTTTGCGTTTTAGCATTACTAATAGTGTCTGAATGAGTATCAAATATTATTTCCGCCAATTTCCGTCAGTTGAAGGTCTAGTTAAATCACCAAATTTGGTGGTATAGTTAGGTTTATAATTCGCATCATATTTTGAAAAATCAGGATCAGCCCAAGGTCCCATATAATCCTTAATTCTTACACTAACTTGTAGAACAGGAATGTTTTTGGCATTCTGATATTCATCTAATACTTTAGCTGTAAGATCAAATTCTTGATTGTCAGTATAAGGAACATAACGAATATCAGCTAAATCAATGCCTAATCTTGTCATTGAATCTAGTGCATTTACTCTAGTTTCAGTGATGATTAATTTTGCATTTGGATCATCTGGATCACCTATAACTGATCTTACAACAAACTCTTCTGTACTTAGTACTTTCTGTAATGTATCGAAAGTAGGTGCATATTCTCCTACAATGTTTTTGTAAGCTACTTGAGCAGTACGAATTTTTTCAAGTTGAGTTTTAACTTTTGTTTCGCGTGCTTTCCAAGCTTCTTTAAATTCGATTGGCTCGGCAATACTGTCATAAAGCATATAACTAAGCCCTACTACAGCAAGAAGTAAAATGATATTAATTACAATTCTCATATTAATTAGTTTCGGTTTTGCATTTGCGCAATTATAATATTTTTTAATGGAAATTTGGGAAAAAATGAGTAAACATTTTGTAAGTATTTTGTTTTAAACAATAAATAACCCTAAAATGCCAAAAACTTAGTTATTTATCCTTCTTTTACAAAGAAGATGCAATTTATAATTATTTTGGTGTATGCTTTTTTTTTATTTAAAATAATATTCAAATACTTACTACAAATTTACTAATCTTCTTTTTTTTAAAGAAGAAATCGCATAATATTTAGTGAAATTAAGTGTTTTTTTGACTACAAGTCTATTAAGCCAAAGGATAAGCCAGCATCCCATTAATCATTCTCGGAATTACAAAGGTAGATTTTGGCGGCATCACACTTCCTTTTTTTGCTACATTAATAATATCAGTCAAATCCAGTGAACTAAAAACAAAACCAACACTTTCTTGATTGGCGTTTCTGAGCGCTTTTTGTAAACCAGGAAAACTGCGATCGCCTTCTACTGGAATAATCCTAGTATCTGTTCTAATATCTCCAATGCCTAAAATGCCTTGTGCAATTTCTTTGTTGAAAATACTAATATCAAATTGAGTTTCTACGGGTAAAGATTTATATTTTTTTAAAATAGCCTTACGCCAAGTCATTTTGAACCATTGTTTACCTAAAATCATCACCAACTCATTAGCTATAACGGGCTGATAAGGTGTTTCGATGGGTGTAATTTGAAAAAAGTTAGCCAATTTCGCCATCAACCCCAATTTAGAATAACCATTTAAACCTGCAATAACTCTATTCCAATTAGATATTTTAATGGATTCAAACGGTAAATAAATAGAGAAAAGATTATTATAAAAAGGATTTTTTGTTTTTTGATAAATCTTGGCAATCGTTGAAGCGCGATGATGCCCATCTCCAATATAGGCTTTAGGTATTTTTGAAAATGCCTCTTGAAATTTACTAACCCAAATCGGGTCAGTCACTTTCCAAAAACGATGAATAGCATTTTTATAAGACAATTCATAGTATTGCTCAAATTGTGTTATATAATCCTGCTGTAAGGCTTCAATATGACCTGAATTTGGATAAGTTAATAAAACAGGTTTGATCAAGGCTTGTCTTTCTCTAGCCAATCTTTCCTGTTTTTGTTCTTTTATAACTAATGTATTTTCATGTTTGACAATATGCCCATTTTGATAATCAGCAGTACTTGTACCAGCAATTAAGCCTGTAAAATGTCTTTTATCATTTTGACAATCATAAATAAAAAAGGCTGCTTCCTTCTCTTTAATATAGAAACCATTTTTTTGATAGAGTGGAAATTGTTCTTTCACACTTTCAAAAAAAAGTTCCTGAGAAAAAAGATGAGACAGTTTAGGAATAGCTGATTTGAATGGTTGTATGATCATGTCTTAGTAGCTCCTTGTTTTAGTTGAATAACCCATTTTCTTTATCAAGATCAAAGTAACGAAAAATCTCTATTTTCGTGTTGATCTTTTTATAAAATTATTATTTTCTTTTGGGAGTGGTCAAGCTTTTATTATTTTTTAAATTAAATCAGCAAAAAAAAGTAATTAAAGCATTAATATCATATGTTTGTTATTGCTCAACTTTTTATAGGAAAAAAGATTAAAAATGAAGAACTTCCGCTTGATAATGATGATAAGTGTTCTAATAATAATGTTATTTAGTATGGTCGAATGTCAACCATCCAAAAAAATAACGCAAACAACGAAAGAGCAATATATTGAATTATGCGGTGCTTGCCATGGTCGAAATCTCGAATATTTGAAAGAAAAAGAGAAATGGATGTTTGAAAAAAAATATGATACTATTTTTAAAGTTATAAAAAAGGGAATTAAATCTGTGAAAATGCCCGCATATGAAAATGACCTAAGTGATCAAGAAATTCAAAATATGACCAATTTTATTTTAAAAGAATTACAACAATCATAATATGAAATCAATTTATTCATTGGGATTATTATTTTTCCTAGCCGTTATTAGCCAATCTTGCGCTCAACAAAACAAAAATGTAACTACACCGACCTCAACAGGTATCACGGTAGAAACGGTAGTTGATGGTTTTGATATTCCGTGGGGTATTGCTTTTTTACCGAATGGAGATTTGTTAGTGACAGAAAAATCTGGGATATTGTATCGTGTAAATCAAGGCAAAAAAACTGAAATTACAGGTCTACCTCCAATTTATCAACGCGGGCAAGGCGGGTTGATGGATATTAAAGTCCATCCAAAATATAAAGAAAACGGCTGGATTTATATTTCTTATGCAAAAAAAGCAGAAAGGGAAAGTGGCGGAAATACGGCATTGATGCGTTTTAAGTTAGATGGAAATAAAATAGTTAAGAAAGAACCGCTTTTCAAGGCATTGCCTAATTCTAATGACGGACGGCATTTTGGTTCTAGGATTGAATTTGATCGTGAAGGATATTTATTTTTAAGTGTGGGCGAACGTGGTGAATGGGATAATGCACAATTATTAACCAATCATTCGGGGAAAATTCATCGTTTCAATGCAGATGGTTCTATCCCCAAAGACAATCCTTTTGTGGATCAAGCTGATGCGATGAAAAGCATTTATTCATATGGACATCGTAATCCGCAGGGGCTAGTTTTGCATCCAGAAACGGGCGATCTTTGGGAACACGAACACGGCCCGAGAGGCGGAGATGAGGTTAATATTATTGAAAAAGGTAAAAATTACGGCTGGCCAGTGATTACCTATGGTATTAATTATAATGGTCAAACAATTTCTCCAAATACGGAAAAAGAAGGTTTAGAACAGCCGATTTTATACTGGAAACCTTCAATTGCGCCTAGTGGTATGGCGTTTATTTCTACTGATAAATATGGCGATTGGAAAGGAGATTTGTTAGTCGGATCGTTGAAGTTTAGCTATTTGAATCATTGTACGGTTAAAGATGGCAAAATAGTGAAACAAGAAAAAATCGTGGAAAACGAAGGAAGGGTAAGAGATGTGAAAGAAAGCCCAGACGGAACGATTTATGTGGCGGTTGAAAGCGGTAAAATTTTAAAATTGATTAAAAAGTAAACCGAAAATATGTTAAAAGTAGGGATAACAGGAGGAATAGGAAGCGGCAAAACGACTGTTTGTAAAATATTTGAAAAAATGGGTATTCCCATTTATTATGCGGATGATCGAGCAAAGGCGTTAATGGTTGAAAATCAGGCTTTAATAAATAACCTTATCGCGCTTTTTGGTGAGCAAGCTTATCTTG
The DNA here is from genome assembly GCA_937125475.1 of uncultured Saprospiraceae bacterium. Taxonomy (GTDB): domain Bacteria; phylum Bacteroidota; class Bacteroidia; order Chitinophagales; family Saprospiraceae; genus CAKZLL01. The sequence goes on from CAKZLL010000539.1 coordinate 16,995, forward strand.
AAAATGGGCAACTTAATCGTGCGCATATTGCTAACATTGTTTTTAATGATCAAGCAAAATTAAAAGAACTCAATGCTTTGGTTCATCCTGCGGTACATCAAGATGCTAATGATTGGGCAGCAGAACAGGCGAAAAAAAATGTGCCTTACGCATTGCGAGAAGCTGCATTGATTTTTGAAGGCGGAGGCAATCATTATTTGGATAAAGTCATTACTGTTTTTGCGGATAAGGAAGTCCGTTTAGCGCGTGTAATTGCTAGAGATAAAAGCACGCGAGAAGCCGTAGAAGCTCGAATGAATAAACAAATGCCTGAAGAGGAGAAAATAAAATTGGCGGACTTTGTTATTTATAATAATGGTGATCAATCGTTGGAAGAACAGGTTCGAAAAATACACGATTCTTTAATTGAGAGTGGAAAGTGAAAAGTTGAGAATGCCTGAATTGGCGCATTTTTTAATGATGAAAAATATTAGTTTAAAAATAAATAAATGAAAAAACAATCATTGCTCTGGAAAATAACACATAAAAAAGCTAAAGGTCCTTCTTATCTTTTGGGTACAATGCATGTTAAGGATAGCCGAGCGTTTGGAGATTTAGAAGGAATACAAGAACTCATTTTGTCTTGTGAGGCATTTGCAACGGAATTTGATTTGGAAACGGCTGACCCTGAACAAGCTGCTGCGGCTTTTAGTTTGCCTGATGGCGTGACGTTTCACGATATTATGTCGCCCAAAAAAATGGCGCGATTAGAACGTTTTTTACTAAAGCGATTTCGTATTCCGCTCAGTCAATTTATTAATAATCAGCCGATTGTATTGACTAATTTTTTGACAACACTCGCTTTGCAACAAGATCAACAACAATCTTTGGATGAAACACTTTACGCTTTTGCGAAAGCTCAAAACAGGGCTATATTAGGGCTAGAGACTTTCGAGGAACAATTGGCAGTGATGAAAAAAATGTCAGTTGAATCACAAGTGAAACAGCTCATTAGCTTGACTAAAAACTTCAATAAATATGGAAAATCACTCAATAAATTAGCTGAAATGTACAGTCGAGGTGATATTCAGCAACTCTATAAGTCCTCTAAAAAAAGCTTGGGCAAAATGAAAAAGCCAATGATTTATGATAGAAATATCATCATGGCAGATCGTTTTGAAGCGATTGTCGCAGAGCAAACTTTGTTTTGTGGAATTGGAGCTGGACATTTGGCAGGTAAGAAAGGGGTTTTGAAATTATTGAAAGACAAAGGATTTAAAGTCAAGCCAGTGCGTTAAGGGTTGATTTTTTACTAAAAATGGGTATAACTGTTTCTTTTTAGAATTTTGGCATTATGAAGGTGTTAAACAATAAATGAACTATGAAATTAGTTTGAGAATAGCACTACCAATAAAACATATATTTTTTAAAGAAATCAGATCAACATAATGTCAAAACAAATCATCGTTTTTATATTCAGCTCATTACTTTTAGTTGGTGCTACTCAAGCTCAACCATTGTCTCAAAAGCCAGAGGATATTTATAGATGGCGAGTCAAACAAGACAAATTAGCGGGTATTTATATTCCAAAAGATTTAGCGGAATGCTTTATCGAATTGGATAAAAAAGTAAGTAAAGGATCTAAAGCCAAATTTAAATCAATAGATGAAATGACGGCTATGACTAAGCTTCATTATAGTTTAGGTCGTTGGATTTGGTATAATTGGGGCTTTTATGAAGGATCTCGCCTTTCTGTTTATTTAAATAAAGTAGGTGTGAAACATCCAGAAGATATGGCAGATTTTATTGTTGTGGCTTATCATCGACATTTGAATAAAACACCTTTGGAAGGTAAAGAGTTAGTTGAATTTTTCAAGAAACGTCGAGCAAAAGAAAAAGCTGCTACGGAAAAAAAAGTAGAATCGGACAAAAAAGAAGATAAAAGTTGATAAATTATCTCTTAGGATAACGAAATAATTGTATTTTTAATCCAGAACCTTTGATGTGTTTCACGTCAAAGGTTTTTTGATTCTCAAAACAACAAATTATCATAATGGTCAATCCTATAAAAGCGCGTCAAATTGGTTTCTTTGCTTCTGTCATTGCAGGTATTTTTCATTTTTTGATAATTATATTTTTTTTAAATTATATAATTAAGGAAATAGATAATGGATGGTTGATTGATGTTCTTAGAACATTAGACCTTGTTTTTCCAGTCTTTTTATTGTTAGCTTGGAAATACGGTCGAAGGCTAGGGACAAAAATATTGATTGACGACCTGCCGATTTATAAAACAAGTTTTTGGTCAATGGTTCGATTAATGACTAGATCTTTAATGATTGCGATAGTTATTGCAACAATTTATGTGAAAATTACGAGGTTAATAGGTGTGAGTTCTTTTGAGCCTGATTTTCTTGATTTTAATATATTTGACTTTGTTTTTGTTATGATTGTTAGTAGTATTATGTTTTTTATAGTTAATATGATTCCGAGCATTATTTCGGCAGCTATCCTATCTTTTATATTAAAATTTTACAAAAAATAAACTTTATTATTCAATCTTTTTTTTGTAGTAAATACCAATTTTTTTATTAAACAATTACAAACATGAATCCCAGAAAAGCACATCAAATTGGTTTCTTCGCTTCTGTTGTTGCGGGTGTTTTCCATTTTTTGAGTATAATTCTTTTTATAAACATTACTTTAGGCTTGGGAAATACTATACTTGTAGGCGAGCTTAAAATATTAGATGTTATTTTTCCTGTTCTCTTAGTGTTCGCATGGGAGTCTGGTCGAAAGCTTGGAACACAAGTATTGATTGATGATTTACCAGTTTACAAAACAGCCTATTGGTCAATGGTTTCCCTTGCAACTTTGTCAGTTATAGGCTCAAGTCTCATCACCGCAGTTTATCAAATCATTATAAGTTTAGTAGAAGGAAATTCATCAGAATTTTACTTCAGTTTTATTACTATAATAGAGTATTTCTTTGGGATGATTTTTGCCATTGTATTGATTTTTGTTCTCAATCTATTACCGACTCTTATTTCAGCGAAAATCTTATCTGTTATATTAAATATTTATAAAAAATAAATCTTATTATTGAATGCTTTTTTTATAAAAAACATCAATTTTTAAAACTCCTTTAACAATTATAATCATGATTAATCCTATCAAAGCGCGTCAAATTGGTTTTTTTACCTTTGCTATTGCGGGTTTTGTCCATTTTCTTAGTATAATGCTTTTGGCAGACTATACTTTTGGAATCAAGGGTAATCCATTATCCATGTCTGAACTTAGATCTCTAAATATTATTTTTCCTGTTTTCCTATTTGTAGCATGGAAACCGAGTCGAAATTTTGCTACAAACGTATTGAAGGATGATCCTTTGATTTATATGAATGTATTTTGGTTGATATATCGCCTAATAAATAAAGCGATTTTTAGAACAATATTTTTAATTTTAATTTATGTTTTAGCGCTGGTTTTCTGGAGAGAAGGCGCAGAAGGCTTTTCATTTGATCCTATTGATATAATTGAGTATCCTTTTATAATTATTTTTTGTGTTATCACTATTTATATTGGAAATTTGTTTCCGACAGGAGTTTCAGCTACAGTTTTGTTTTTATTATTACAACATTACAAAAACAAGTACAACGAAAGCAATGAAGACACTAATAGTTTTGAGGAATAAAAACGATTGATTAAGTAGATTTTTTTCATGAAAAATCCTTTCTTGAATTCCATCAAACAACTATACTCATGGATCCTATTCGAGCGCATCAAATTGGTTTTTTTACTTCTATTATTGCAGGTGTTTTTCATTTATGGTTCATTGATAATTTTTGTCTTTAAGTCCAATGTGGGCTTGCGCGGTTGCTCTAACTTCTTGAAAAACAATGGGGCAAGCCACCGCTGGACTAAAAAATATTCATTCTGGCAAAAATTGTCAATGAATCGTTTATTTTATAATTATAGATTTATTGTGGAATGGTTCTTTATACGATGCCACAGAAATATTTATTCTAAGAGAGTATTTAGAATTGTTATTCTTTGGTAGTATAGCAAGTTTTCTTATAAATATGATTCCAAGTGCCATTTCATCTGTATTTTTATCTCTGATGTTAATGCTATTCAAAAGATAAACCCTCTTATTTTATATACTAAATGTTCATTTTTGATTTTCATCAAATAAATTTATAACGATGGTTAGTCCTGCAAAAGCTCGTCAAATTGGTTTTTTCGCTTGTTTGATTATTGGTTTTCTTCAAATTATACTGACAATAGTCTTCATGCAAGATTTTTTGAATATAAAACCTAATTATATAGATAGGGAAAATATCTATGATTTTTTTGATGTTAGCTTTCCTATGTTATTTATATGGAGTTGGTATTTAGGGCGAAAGCTAGGAACAAAAGTACTTATTGATGGCGAACCAGTTTATAAAACTGCTTTTCGGACGATGATTATTCTCATCACAGCAACAATATCCTTGTCGATTGTCTGTATAATGATTTATTTTTTAATTGTATATATGCAAAGGAATGGAGATTTTCCTGAAAAATTTAAAACTGATGTTGGTTTTTATATTATAGGTGTTGTTTTTGGAACATTAGGGCTTACCTTGATAAACCTATTGCCTAGTGTTATCTCCGCTTCAATTTTATCGAAGGTGTTTAGCTGGTATAAATGAGTTGAATTAACAATTAATTAAAACCTCTATCTTGATGAAAAATATAAAAATAATTGAGCTAAAAAGCGGACTTTCTTTATTTCTTTTGGCAATGATGCAAATATGTGTGATGTTCATTTTTGTCTTTGAAGCAATGATGCCGTTGCAAGTTGAAATGAAACAGCATATATGGACTTATTTTAATGTCATCACGATAATTGTGTTTTTAATCGCATTGAAAATGGGGAAATCTACCATTAATGAAGTAGTCAAAAATAAACGATTTCGTGTTGAGGGAAGCTCGACTTTATTTCGATTATGTTTCTTTATCTTTAGCTTGACGATTATTATTATTCACATTCATTATAATCTTGTTTATGAAAATACTGGACTATCTTTTACTTTGATTGCTATCTTAATATTAGTGATTTCAGCATTGCTTAGTAGTCTTTTTGTATCAAGTATTCCAAGTTTGTTTTTTGGTGTGATCTATGGCTATATTCTAAAAAAAATATCAAAACCATTGACTACATAAACAAACAATATCTGTAAAATTTTAAATAAAAAACATGGCGAAATCTAAATATTTAGGAATTTTTTACACCTTTATTTTTTCCTTTTTTCAAGGATTTGGTTTGATTTATATATTTTTTTCGTTGTTGTATATTCCTTTTTTTTCTATCTATGAAGGCAAAGAATTAATCCATTTTGTAGATCAAGGCATCTTGATTTCCTTGTTGTTGGCTTTTTTAATTGGGCGGGGAATAGGTGAAGATAGGGGGAATCTTACAAGTATATTTTTTGCTTTGATCACGACTACGGTGCTTTCTATTTCTTTATTTTTATTTTTTAAAACACCAACAAACTATGAAGAAGCAGGAGAATTAGTCATTAAAGCTAAAGTCAATTTAGGTTTAATGTTATTATTTACTTCAACGATTGCCAGTATTTTACCTACTTTATTGACTACTTATTTGACACAAAAATTATTGAAATATCATTTAGATTAAAAAAATAACCTATGCAAAACCTTAAAACCATTCAATTAAAAAGTGGCATTTATTTATTTTTCTTAGCAATGATACAGATAGTTGGAGTTTCCCTTTTGCTGGGCGTTTTAGGTTGGTTTTTTTCTGAAGATCAAATACAAGATCATTTATGGACTTATTTTAATATTATGACCGTAATCTTGTTTATAATGTCTTTAAGAATGGGAAAGCAAGCTATTGATCAATTAGTTAGAAGGAGCGAAATCGGTTATGTTGGAATATCAACGATCTTGAAGTTAATCATATTTACGCTTTCTAGTTCTTTAGTTGTTTTTTATGGGTATTATATGTTGGTTTACGAAGATCTTGATGTATATAGTTATATACTCGGTCTATTTTCTGTTCTATTAGTGGCTATTTTTGTAGGTTTTATAATTATGGTTATTCCTAGTTTGATATTTGGTGGACTCTATGGAGTTGTATTGAAATATATTTCAAAACCATTGTCTATTTAAACGAAAAATCATCTGAATGAAGGATCTAAAAAAGATTAAACTAAAAAGCGGTTTTTATTTATCCTTATTCGTAATGTTGCAAATGAGTGGTCTATTTTTTTACTGGAAGGAAAATAGCATATTTGAAGTAGAAGAAATACAACAAAATATCTGGGTTTATTTCAATATCATCACTATCATTACCATTTTAATGGGTTTCACAATGGGCAGGATAGCTGTTGATAGAAGACGTAGATCTAGCGAAAGTGATAATATTGGAATGCTCTTTATGTTTATATTAAATATGTTTATTGTTAGTAGTTCTTCAATCATCTTTTATGGTTATTATATGTTCGCCTATGAAACTCATGACTTATCCTCTTACATAATCACTTTGATCGTTGTTTTTTTTATGTCAATGTTGGTTTGTTGTGGAATGCTGGTAATGTCGAGCTTATTTTTTGGTTTTATATATACGCTGATTTTAGAAGACCTCTTAAAATCTTGATTAGAAAATATTACAACTATAATTCATTCATGGATTTATGAATTACAATACAAAATTATTAGGGTTAATATTATGTTAAACAATTTGAGTTAAGTAACAGTTTTGCGTGAAATCGCGTTTAGAATAGCAAATAAAGCATTTTTAGAAAAACACCAATAAACTTATTACTCTTTAAAAATGCTTTCAGAAGTGTATTTTTTAAAGAGTAACAAGTCTAATAAAAAGAAAATACGATAATGAAGCAATTGACAGGTTTTATAGTTGCAGGAATTGTAGGAGGATTGATTGTTTTAGGAGGAATTGTTTTCATTGCACCTTCTTTGACAGATAGCAGCACAGCATTAAATTCTGAGATAAACATCCCATCAAGATTAGTGTCCGAGAAAATTAATATTGGGAAGAAAGTTCCTGATAACTTTACCGCAGCAGCAGAAAAAGCAATGCCAACCGTAGTACATATAAAATCTACTCAAAAGGCAAATGAAAAAGAGGATAAGAAAAATGATCTATTCAGAGATTTTTTTGGAGAAGGAAATAGAGGCGGAGGCACAGGTTCGGGCGTTATTATTAAAGAAAATGGCTATATCGTGACTAATAATCACGTAATAGAAGGCGCAGACGAATACGAAGTTACTTTATTTGATAATCGAAAATTCAAAGCGAAATTAATTGGTACAGATCCAACAACGGATTTGGCTGTTTTGAAAATTGATGCAAGCGGTTTGCCAAAAGTAGAATATGGTAATTCGGATCAAGCAAGAGTAGGAGAGTGGGTTTTGGCAGTTGGTAATCCATTTAATTTGACTTCTACCGTAACGGCAGGTATTATCAGTGCGAAAGGTCGAAATATTGATATTCTTGAAAATCAATATAAAATTGAGTCATTCATTCAGACTGATGCAGCAGTTAACCCAGGAAATAGTGGTGGAGCATTGATTGATATTAATGGAGATTTATTAGGTATTAATACGGCAATCGCATCAAGTACAGGTTCTTTTTCAGGTTATTCATTTGCTATTCCAGTTGATTTTGTTTCTAAAATAGTAGCAGATTTAATTCAGTATGGCGAAGTCAAAAGAGGTTTCTTAGGTATTAGCATCCAAGATTTGGATTACGAAATTGCTAATGATTTAGGATTAGGAATTACGGAAGGTGTTCATGTTATTGAAGTAAATTCAGAAAGTGCAGCTTCTGACGCTGGCTTGAAACCAGATGATATTATTGTAGGTGTGAATAATACTAAAATTAAAAATGCACCAAAATTGCAAGAAATGATTGGTAGAGGAAGACCAGGAGATAGCGTGAAGATCTTAGTTAATAGAGATGGAAAAGAAAAAAGTTTCGATGTTACATTGAAAGAATAAGATAAAATTTTTATAAAAAAAGACGCATTCGTCTAGCAAGATTTTAATTGTTTTAAGTTTGGGTTTTTCGTTTTGTTTTGAGCCGTTCATCTTACGATGAGCGGTTTTTTTTATGCTTTTAGTAACTTATTACGTTTTTTTATATATATTTTTTGAAAAAACAATAGTTAGGCTTTTTTAAATGAAAAAAAAAAATTACATTTAGCCATAACCAAATTATAAATTTTATTTATACTAAAAAAAATAGATATTTAAATAGCAATTAATTTTCATTTCCAAATACAAAGTTACAAAAATACAAGTTCTTAGGAATTAATAATCATCCAATTCAAAACAATCGCAATAAAATATGAGCCGTATTAAGGAACTGGTCTCTTATAAAGTAGGTAAACGCATAAACGGACTAATCGAAAAATATTTTGGTGGAAACAAATCTAAATTTGGCAAACTGCTAGGGTTAGATAATAGTGGTGTAAATAAACTGATTAATGGCAAGCGGAGTGGTTTGACTTTTTATCAAATGTATCAATTGAGATCACAATATAAAATTGATTTGAATGATATGATAACTGGCGAATACACGGATAGTGAAATCGTATCAGAAGAAGTTGAACGCGCAAAATATAGCCTCGCAGCTAAAAAAGACTTGTACTTGTCTGAAACAGAAATCAAATACCTCAAAGAGAAAATCAAAGATAAAGAAGACATCATTAAGTCAAAAGAACAAATTATTCAGTACCTAAAAATGAGAATCAATCATTTGATGGAAGAATAATAAACATTTGATGGTAAACGGAAAAAGCGTAGATGTAAGTATCTTAACGCAAGATATGCCGTTTATCATCAATTGTTCATTAAATATATCCTACAATTTTATACATAGTATAGCCAAAACATTCTTTGGCAAGTAATTGCCAACCTTGAAGCACAGAAGGATTGGGGAAAAAGTAATAATAAATAGACGTATCTATTCTTCCTGCAAAAGGATCTGTGCTAAATGTCTCTAATTCAAGTCCAGCTTTATTGAAACAAGCTTTCGCGCGTTTCATATGCCAAGCCGAAGTAATTAATAAGCAAGAACTTCCTTTATATTTTTCATTAATCAGTTGTTGTGTTAATGCCCCGTTTTCGCGTGTGTTCAAAGATTGATTTTCGATAATAATATCCTCTTCTGGAATATTCAATTTTTTTAAGAAATTATGAACACGTTCTGCTTCTGCGACTTGTCCTTCATTAACAGCAAATGAACCGCCAGAAATCAATATCTTTTTTATTTTTTTTCGTTGATATAATTCAAGCGTTGTAGTGAGGCGGGTACTCGCTGACGCAAAATGTAATCTATCATAAGGCTTGATACTTCCTTTTGAAAAACCGCCTAGGACGATTCCTATATCATATTGTTCTTCCATTTTGTCAATATTCGTCATTGGAATTTCCCACAAATAAGCGAATAATTGAAAAATAGGTGCAAGCGAAAAAAACAAAAATAAAAATATACCTGTCCTCAATAACTTTAAACGGTGCTTTTTCCATAAAAGCGCTGCTAAAAAAGCCGCAAAAATCCAAACAATCGGATTAAGTAAAAAGTAAATAGCTTTTGATAATATGTACATTAGAGTTAAAAGTTGAAAGTTATTTTAAATTAGCAACTCAATCAGTGCTTTTTAGAAAAGAAGCATTAATCTCACTGATATTTTTACAACCAGCTAACCCCATATTTAATTCAAAATCAGCAATGAAATTTTTCAAAACAGTTTCAACACCTCTTTGCCCATCAATTGCTAATCCATAGACATAAGGACGACCAACACAAACGGCTTTTGCGCCAAGTGCCAATGACTTAAAAATATCTGCACCGCTTCGAATACCACTATCTATTAAAACAGGAATTTGATCATTAACCGCTTCGACTACACTCGGCAACATTTCAATTGTAGAGACTGCGCCATCGACTTGTCTACCGCCATGATTAGAAACAATTATGCCATTCATACCGTAATCGACCGCTTTTTTAGCATCGTCAGGATGATTAATTCCCTTTAAAATGATCGGCAATTTGGTGTGTTCGCGCAAGAAAGAAATATCTTCCCAAGTCAAGGAAGGGCGAGAATAAGTACTAACAAAAGTCTTAATCGCTTTAAGCATATACTTTATTTTGCCTTTCGAACGCACTTGTAATAAATGATCCGCTGCATCTAAATTCAATCTAGGCTTAGGCACAACTCTATCGTCTGGCAATTCTAGCATTTTTTGAAAAACAGGGTCAGAAGTATATTGAGCAATACCTTTTCCTTTCAAAAATGGTAAATAAGCATGATCCAAATCCTGTGTTCTCCAGCCCAACATCGTTGTATCAAGGGTTAATACAATTGCATCACAACCACATTTTTCAGCTCTTTGCACCAGACTAGCGACCAAATCATTATTTTTACTCCAATACAATTGAAATAATCTCGGTTGATTGCCCATCGCTGCCGCGCATTTTTCCATAGCGACGGAAGCTTGATTAGAGAAAATCATCGGAATACCCAGTTTAGAAGTCGCGCGAGCCACAGCTAAATCCGCTTCTTTATCGACCATTTCTAATACACCGATAGGGCAAGTTAGAATAGGTGTTGGCAATTTTTTTCCAAATAAATTAATCGAAATATCTCGTTTTTCTACATCACGGAGCATTCGCGGAAGGATCCGCCATTTATTAAAATCTGCTCGATTATGTTGCATTGTATCTTCAAGACCAGCACCGCCAGCGATATAAGCGTAAGCTTCGGGTGTTATTAAAGCTTTTGCTTTTTGCTCTAGCCTTACAATATCAAAAGGAATAGGCGATTTAATACCACTAATCCCATTTACATAAATCTCTTGTTGTCGGTCAGGTGCAGAATGTATCCGTTCGTTCATTTTATTGTTATTTTTCAATTAAACTTGTGTATCGCTATTAGGTCAAATCTCGTAATTTTCTTTCAATAAAATAGTAAGGTTTCCTTATTTAATTTCGATAATTGGCTAATTATATACTAATGTTATGTTTTAGGGAGAATATGGAAAATAATTAATAGCATTGGCAGTATTATGTTTCTCATTAATTCTGGTTTTTTATGTAATAATATTAGATGATAAAATCTTATTTATATTTGAATAAATAACTAAAAATTTGCAAACTATTGGACAATGAAATAAAATTCATATCAAAAGTTGTTAATTAGCGAGATTGAAACGTTAATAATTAACAATTAAAAGATAGGATTGAAAAGATTTTTTTGTATTTTTATTGTCCCTTATTCACCTACTTTTCTTTCTAATACATTCAAAATAAGTTAGAGAACATCATATTGAGATGACTGAAGAATACAGCACCTCATTATTTAACCCATAGTACAAATAATTATTATGAAAAACTATGTACTTCCAAGTTTTACAGCAGTAATCTTATGTTGCTTTGTAACGCTGTCTTATAGCCAAAGCACCAGCACACAATCGTTGTCATTTGATTTGTATAAAAGGTTGGGAAATGGCAATAGTCAGAATTTGTTTTTCTCTCCATTTAGTGTCAATTCAGCACTAACAATGGCTTATTTAGGCGCAGAAGGCAAAACCGAATTAGCATTTGAGAAAGCAATGAATTTGCCTCATGATAAGAAAGCAAATATTAAGAAACTAGCTGATTATGTCGAAGATATGCAGCGCGTAAGGGGAGTTGAATTAAAGGTATCCAATAATATTTGGCTAAATAATACTTTTCCAGCAAAGGAAAAATACACTAAATTATTGAATAAAATGGATGTAGGGACTTTTTCCCTTGATTTCTTTAATCAGCCTGAAAGCTCTCGTGTTAATATCAATAAAAAAGTAGATAAAGAAACAAATGGAAAGGTGAAAGGTATTTTGCCAGATGGTAGTATTAATAACGTTACTCAGTTTGTAATGACTAATGCTATTTATTTTTTAGGTAATTGGGATGATCCTTTTGACAAAGAAGAAAGTAATGTAGATGCGTTTACGGTAGATACGCAAACCGAACGGAATGTTACTTTTATGAATAAGAAAAGCCGCTACAAATATTTAGAAACGGATGATTATCAAGTGATTGAATTGCCTTATAAAAAGAAAGCGATGTCTATGTTAATCATTCTACCTAAAGAAAAAGACGGTTTAACTGCTCTTGAGGATAATTTAAGTGCTAAAGAATACGCTGTTTGGAATAAGAAAATGAAAAAAAGGGAAGTCCAAGTGATATTTCCTAAATTCAAAATGAGTAGTAATATTGGTATTGGTGGTTATTTGTATGGAATGGGTTTAGGTCGGGCATTTAGTTCAGCGGCTAATTTTAACGGAATTTCTGATCACTCGGTTTATTTATCAAATGCCTTTCATCAAGCGACAGTCGAAGTCAATGAAACAGGAACAGAGGCTTCTGCTTCAACAGTGATTTTAGGTATGTCAAAAGGGATTGCTGAAAAAACACCTATTTTTAAAGCTAATCGACCGTTTTTCTATATTATTAAAGAGAATAGTGAAGATGAAATTTTATTCATGGGTAGAATGAATGATCCAATCCAAACAGCTACAAAATTGGAAGATCCTTTGGCAGCTAGAAAAGTGAAAGAAGATAAATTCATCCATGTAGTTTCGAAGGGCGAAACGTTATTCAAAATAGCGAGTGCCTATGAAATGCCTGTTGAAAGTATTCGATTATCTAATGTTTTAGTTAATGATTTTCTTTTTGTTGGTCAAAAATTATTAATTAATAAAACAGAAAGAAGCAAGGGGGGCTCATTAGCTAATATAAATGTACCGACTAGTTATAATCAACAAATCGCTTCAAATTCTTTAGCTACTCACACTGTGAAAAAGGGAGAAACATTGTATAAAATTTCAAAGAAATATAATCTTTCACCAACCGATATTAAAAAATATAACGATTTAAAAACGAATGATCTAAGGCTTGGTCAAAAATTGCAATTAGTTGATGCGCCTAAAACGAATGTTCCTAAACAAAAAGTGGATATTGCATTTAAATATTCTAATGAAAAAAAGAGGTATCCTCACAAAAAAACAATTGGACATTCAGTTAAAAAAGGAGATACGCTTTCTAAATTAGCAAAACAGCAGTGGACTACGGTAGATTATTTGAAATGGTTGAATAATTTGAATAGTAATGTGATTTATGTTGGGCAAAAACTTAAATTGCCAACAAGGTCTAATTAAGAGTAAGATATTATTGTATAAAAAATTAAGAGGCGAAGGATGGTTGTTTTAAAGAACAATCTTAGATGAAGCAAGTATATGAAACCAACTTTTTGGCAGAAAATAAAGAGTAATTTTATTGATATTCATATCGAAAGTACGTCAAGTGAGTATAATGAAATCTTGACTGTTCTCTTATGTAAAGGACGTTTTCAATTAGTTACTGAAAATGCAATTTACTCATATGGCGATCTGTATAGTAATTACAAACGGGCTTTTGATAAAATGAACTTGCCTCAATTAGATATTGAAAATGTGTTAATTTTGGGTTTTGGTATGGCAAGTATTCCTTATATGCTTGAAAAAAATCTAAAGCGAAACTATCATTATACAGCGGTAGAAATTGACGAAACAGTCGCTTATTTTGCGGATAAATACGTTACTCAATATTTAGAATCTCCAATCGAAATGATTTTGGGAGATGCTTATTTCTTTTCAATGCAAAGCGAATCAACCTATGATATGATTTGTGTTGATGTATTTATTGATGATGAGATTCCGCCTCAATTTGAAACACCTGAGTTTTGGGAAAGCATCAAAAGAATGTTAGGAGATAAAGGCGTTTTATTATTTAATCGCCTTTACCTCACTGACGAGGATAAACGAATTACCAATTATTTTTATGAAAATGTCTTTTTACCCATTTTCAAAAATGGAGCTTATCTAGATGTGGGCGGAAACTGGATCATTAGTAATCGATCTTTGCTCGCTAAATAAATTTACATATCATTCTATCTCCTCAACCGATTTTGAAATATACCTTTGATACATATTCCATCCAATAATAATGAGAATTACCAGAAGTGTACCATATATAATATCTGTAAAAAAGGAAGAATTCTCACCAATAACAGCTTGTTTTTGAGATTCAGTTTCTTTTATATTGGGTTTCATATTATCAGGATCGAATTCTGAATAATCTTCTTGTAATTCTACATGAGGATTATTTTCAATAGTCGGAAAACCAGAAGTATCTCCATTTTTTTGAGCAATGCTAGTATTTATAATCACAAAAAAGCTTAGTAAAAGTATAATTATCTTCTTCATATTTCCTGTTTGATTGTCTTGGAATAGGTTTTCTGTTGCTAAAAAACGAATTATCATAAAATAGGAAAAAGATTTCAGCAATTTTTAACGAATTTTAAGAAGATTTAACAAAATATTGAATGTACTTACTCACTTGTTTTAGGCTGGATTTTCTCTAATTGTTGATCAGATTGTGTTGTTTTAGATGTGGTAAGAATCTTCCACAAAGATTTCCATCACTTTGTTGATAAGCTGTAGCAATAGCGCGGTCGGACTTTAAAGAAAAATCAACAATATTTCGGTCACATTTTTGACAATGCCGTCCTTTTTCTTGTAAGGACAATACTTTATAAATGGTCATAATTTATAGACAAGTTACAACATTTTAGTATAAAAATCCATAACTTCATGCCAATAAAGCATGTAAGATAAGCCTTTAAAATAAAATTATCTGACATTAATTAATCATTCATTATGTTCAAAAATGACTTTCCCATTACTAGAATTATCGGTTCAGGGATTACTAGTATTGGCGTTTTTTTTCTATCCATTTTATTTGATAACTTAAATCGACCATATCGGAATAACGGCCCTCTAAGGGATGAAGAGTGGATATTATTGGTACTTGGCGTTACCATTATTCTCTGTGGTATTGGTTTTATCGCTAAATTAAAATGGGTAAGAACGCTGTTGACTTTATCTCTTTTTGGGTTTGTATGTTTCATGGGCTTCATTGGATTAAAAGAGTTTTTGCGGGTTGATGGTTATGAACGATTGTTGTTTTTTGGAGGAGGAGTTATGATGGTTACGATTTTTATAAGTTTAGGGTTACTATTTTATAATAAAAAATTAAATGATGAATTTGGCGATACTGATGCAACCGAAGACTGGAATGATGTACTAGATCTAGAGTAATTAATAATTAATGTAGGTCAAAGGCATGCCTTTGACCTTGATCCATGGCTACACCTAAACAATAAAGGATGAATAATAAGAGATTTTTTTTATTAAAAATGCTGATAATCAGTGTTTTATTATTTTTTTTATGTATAAATGGGAATACTCAAAATCGAATACTGAAAAAAAAATATTTTCAAAAAACGTCTTTTTTAAAAAAAGTAGAAGTATTAAGAAGTAAATTTTCTAAAAATAAAATTATTCCTAAAAAGATAGAACTGGCAGTTTTGGTCGCTTTATCGCATTATCCCGAGTTACTTAATGAGCGGATTGATTTTCGATTTAAGAAATTAAGTACAACAATGAAAGCACAGCCAAAATTCAATTTTCTTTTTAAAAGCAGAAAAAAACGCCAATACGTCGTTTATCTCAATTCAAAAACGAAATCAAGTACGGGTTTAGCTTTGGAGGAATTGACCTTTAATGCTTTTGTAGGATGGCTCGGGCATGAATTGGCTCATATTGTGGATTATGCAAAAAAATCAAATTGGCGTGTCGTAGGAACTGGAGTGAAATATTTAAATTCTAAATTTAAGAAAAAATATGAACGCTCTATTGATCTCATTACCATTAATCATGGTTTAGGATATGCTTTATATGAAGGCATGAATTATGTTTATCATAATGAAAAATTGTCTACCGATTATAAAGAAAATTTGATGATTAATTATTTATCTTTGGACGAAATTATAGTAGCAGCAACGGAATACGAAGCCAATAAAAATAGA
>CAKZLL010000540.1 GCA_937125475.1 uncultured Saprospiraceae bacterium
ATTATTTGATTATTTTAGAATAATTGTTATTTTTGACTGAACGATTGGTCATAAAATAAATGAAATATAAAATTACATATAAAATCTCTACAAAATTTTATATTTTAAAAACCTATCAGATTAAATTTTAATTCCAAATATACTGTGGAAATTATTCTAACTATTTTAATCTCCAATTTTATTGATCAATTTGCTAGACAAAAAAATATTAAGAACAAATACCAAAAAACATAGAAAACAATATTTATTAATTAAAACATTAAATCTTATATTATGACAAATAATCTTCCACAACCACATGTGGTTCATTTAGGAAAAAAGTCAAAAAAGCAGATCAAACGATACAGAAAAGGCTACGGAAGTATGTTCAATGAAGTTCATGGTGTTGTTTCTCAGACAAAAGCTGAATATGGCGACGAAAAGCAAATCTTGCCTATTGTAGTTGTACATCGCAGAAAAAAGAAAAAAAGTGGTTGGAAAATGAAATGGTAAAATAATTCCATTTAAATCCTAACAAGTGCGTATGTTGATTGTTTTAAATTAAAGCAATTAAAGTACTCATCCATTTTATATTTCAATTTTTACACCTTATTCATTAAAATTTCAAAAATTTCAAATATGGCAACTGGACAAGCAAGTTCTGACCAAAATGAAGGAACTTTAAAAATTCAATCACATCCACCGTTATATAATCTTGGTAAATTAAAAAAACGCAGAAGACGCGACCTAAAAAGAGGTCAAGGCGTTGCAATGTCTGAAATTTATCAAGCATTAGCGCAAGTTCATGGTCGTGTTGCACACGAAGGTGATCATCATCCCGTAGTAATTTCTTATGAGAAAAAATCTTCTAAAAAGAAAAAGAATATCAACTATATGGGTATGAAAATCAATAGAAAAAAAATGAAGAAAAGAATGAAAAAATATGGTATTAAATACTAGTTTTTTCTAATCAAGAACTATACACTTTTCACATAGCTCCCTAGAAGGCAATTAATTATCTATTTTAATGATAGCTAATTGATTGTCTTCTTTCTTCTAATTCTCACAATATTTTAAATTAATTCTCTCAACAATATTTAGACTCAACTCCGTTTTTGATGAAAAGAAAATATCAAACTACACCTCTTTCTTTGCCGTCTGATAAAGAAGCTTTAAGTATAAGGACTCCTAAACCACCTTCGAGAACCCGAATTTTAAGAACCTATTTTCTTCTTTTTAAAACCCTCTTCAAAATACGATTTGGACGGACAAGTGGAGAAGTACAGGGCAAAGCATGGCGTGATTTTTTTGAAGAATTAGGTGGATTATGGGTTAAGTTAGGGCAACTTTTAGGCATGAGAACCGATCTTTATGATAAAGATTTCATTAAAGAGTTATCCAAACTACAATATAAAGCTAGTGTCTTTCCAACCGAACAAGCGATTGAGATTATAGAGGAAAATATGGGTCGAAAGATTGATGATGTTTTTTCTGAATTTGATAAAACACCTATTGGTGCTGCTTCTCTCGCACAAGTTTATAAAGCTCGCCTCAAAGCCAATCGGCAAGAAGTCGCGGTTAAAGTACAAAGACCTTACACCAAAGAATTTTTGAAATCTGATATGAAAATTATCAAAGGGCTATTATCTTTGGTCAAATTAATTCCTGGAACGGCTTATCTATTATTGGATGATATGCATTGGGAACTCGAATTTATGCTTAAAGAAGAAGTTGACCTAAGGTATGAAACATCTAATTTGAAAGAAGCCCGAAAACGATTTAAGGAATATGGTATTTATGTTCCTAAGGTTTATAAACGACTTTCTACTCCAAATTTGATCGTCATGGAATTTATTAGAGGGATTACCATGAGTAAATTTATAGAATCTAAACGGTTAGATCCTATCAAAACAACACTATGGTTGAGAGAAAATAAAATTAACCCTAAAAAAGTAGCACGCCAATTATTACATGCGGTTTATAGTCAAACATTTATTGACAATTATTTTCATGGAGATCTACAACCAGGAAATATTATGCTACTCCGAACAGGAAAAATCGCACTTATTGATTTTGGTAGTATTGGTTCAACCGACGTTGAAATATTGGATGTGTATCGACAACAAATGGCTTGTATTGGAGAACATGCCTATGGAAAAGCCGCTGATTTAATGCTAGTGATGCTACCTCGTGTTCCGATGGAATATTATCAAGAAATCAAAAACAGTATTGCTAAAGGAGTTAGAGAAAATCTTTTGGAATCAAGTTTAATCAATGTTCCTTTAGAGGACAAAACAACTGTTCATAATGTGAGTGAACAGATGAATAAGGCATTATTAAAATATAAAGTTCCAACGAATTGGCAAATATTAAAATTAGGTCGAACGTTTATGACAATTGATCCTAGTTTTGTCAATCTTAATCCTGATATGAACTTTTATAAAGAGATAGAAAAGTATATGTCAACTAAATATGTCCAAAAAAATCTAAAAAAACGTACAGCACAATTAGCTAGTTTACCAAACTTTTTGATTGATACGGCTGATATGTATGTTAGAGAACAGCGCCTTAAAATTATTGATAGAAAAGTAACTGTTTCTGTTCAAAGAAAATTATCTCTTTTCTTATTAAGACCGATTAGTTGGATGTTTTGGGGTCTTTTTGCCTTTTTAGGATGGACATATCTCTATCAAAAGTTCGATTTCCTAGACCGTTATCATCAGTCTAAAACCTTATGGACAATGACTGCCGAACAACTTCCAGAACTCAATCATTTATCCTCTATTATCATTCTAATTGTTTTCCTAATTATTGCGATTAAGTTCAATAGATTAATTAATTTATTTAATCATCCTAGTTCTAGTGCGCGATATAATCGAATAAAATAAAAATCGTTAACTCTGATTCTTTGACCATTAGACTTGTAATAACGGCTAGTTATTACAAGTCTATTAGATAAATAATAGCCCAATAATTGAGTGTAATTCAATTATTCGTTGAATAAAAGTCATCAGATGAGTGAAGTATTAAAGTTGATTAGTGGTATCTCAACTAATAATTTGATCAACAACTCACCTGATGACTACCTTTTTAAATAATTAATGCGAAAAACTGAATTACACCCCAATAATTAGAATTAGTATTTTTTATAAAATTCTCCTTATCTTTGAACCAAAGCGTATAAAACCATCTAAACATAATTTTACACGCTTCTCTATGCTCATACTCACTATATTCCCCTTCTTTTAAAATTATTTTAAATACAATAAGGTGTGCCTAGAACTAAAAAAGGGTTTGCAAAAATTAGAACCCAAAGCAAGAAAATAATCATGGAAACCTCATTAGAGCTTTTCGCAACAAGAGGATTTCATAATACTTCAATTAGCCAAATCGCTAAAACGGCTGGTGTCTCAAAAGGATTAATGTATAATTACTTTAATAGTAAAGATGATTTATTAAAAGCAATTCTTCTTGGTGCTTACGAAGAAAGTGCAGAGATGATCACAAAAAAACTAGACTCACCTGATACGCCTCAAGAACAATTAGAACAGATCATTCAGCAAGTTCTTTTCACTTTAAAAAACAAATCCAAACATTGGAAATTAATCACTGCTTTATCTTTTCAAGAAGATGCTAAACATTTTCTTCGCAAGGATTTAAAACCAAAACAAGAAGCTATTATTCAACAGTTTACACGAATTTTTAAAGAAATGGGCTATGATAATCCTCTTGAAGAGGCTTATCTTGTTGGTGGAATGCTGGACGGAATGAGCTTAAACTACATGACCATCGGAGAGGCTTATCCAATTGATAAAATTAGCCAATTCTTAATTCAAAGATATTGTTTGTAAAAATAGAAAATCAAGTTCCGAACATCCTTGAAGCTGCTTGAAACTTGATTTTCAAAAAAAATAACTTTCTTAAAAAGTAAAATCATACTTTTCTGTTTGATGGCTTTCATATTTCTCTTTATCAAACTGAAATAACCGTGCGGCTTTATGTGGCACGCCTGTTTGTTTTTCTTCTAAAGGAATAAGAAAATCCTTTTTCAAAATCTTGCGCCTAAAATTACGCTTTTCTAATTCTTTTCCTAAAATTGTTTCATATAGACGACGTAATTGACTAAGTGTAAATTTAGGTGGCAATAATTCAAACCCAATCGGTTGATTCATCAATGTTCGTCTAATTGCTTCTAAAGCCCTCATAACGATTAAGTTATGATCAAATGCTAATTCTGGAATATCGGAAACAGGAAACCAAGCAGCATGTTTTGCAAAGGAAGAAGCTTGAGGATTGTAGCGATCTAAACGCACTAAGGAGTAATAAGCAACCGTAATAACTCGAGCATTAGGCTCGGCTCTAATCGTTTTCATCCATTTCCTATCTGCTTCGTTTTTTACTCGATTTGGATGTCCGAAAGCATGAAATTGCTCCAAAAATATATTATCCAGATTAGTTAATTCCTTTAATACTCTAGCTCCTGCTTGATCCAGTTTTTCATCTTCATGAATATGATCTCCTGGCAAAGCTAATGCGCCTCTTGCTGGTTTCGAACTACTATTTCCCTCTATATATCCCTCTTCGCGTTCAATCAATAAAACATTCAATTCTTGGAAATCGAAACCAAAAATCACACAATCCACTGATACGTGCGGGTTTAAATTCTTACGTAAATTTCCGTATTCCAACATAGATTTTATTTCATTTTTTCTTTCCAAAAACAAATATAATTTCACTTAAAAAAATAAAACAGCTATAAATTTCAAATCAAAGCATTAAGAAGCAATAAAATTATTATTTCATAAGAGAAGCTCCTACTTTGTAAGTAAACGCTCCAAAATAAAGATAGTAAAAAAATTGCTATTTTTATTCCAAAGTGTTAATATTACACTTAGTTAGTAAAAAAAGAAAATTTTGATTGATTAATTGAAATGAATAAAGAGTGAATTATTACTAATTTTCATTAAAAATGAAAATAATTATTTCAATCAAAGCATAGGTATATTTTTTTCATACTTCATAAGACTTTGATTATCAATTAAAAATTATCTTTTTTTATTCAATTTAAACTTAGCTTAAAAAACAAACATTCTTTTTTATTATTTTTATAAAAAAATAGGGCTATTCTATTAGGAAAGGAATAAAAGCTCTTAAAACAAAACATCGTCATTCTAAACGGCGGTACAAATTAATATAAAATGACTACGGAGAAAAAAAATCTAGCTAAATTAAAACGAATCGGTGTATTAACTTCAGGTGGTGATGCGCCTGGGATGAATGCAGCAGTAAGAGGAGTAGTAAGAAGTGCATTGTATTATGGTTTAGAAGTTTATGGCATAAGAAAAGGCTATAAAGGCTTAATCAATGGAAATTTAGAACCAATGAATTCTCGTTCTGTGAGTAACATTATTCATAGAGGAGGTACAATTTTAAAATCTGCACGCAGTTCTGAATTTAGGACTAAAGAAGGAAGGGCTAAGGCTTATGAAACTGTCAAAAAATTTGAATTAGATGGTTTAGTGGCTATTGGTGGTGATGGTACTTTTACAGGTGCATCTATTTTTTATGATGAATATAATGTGCCTACGGTCGGTATTCCTGGAACAATCGACAATGATTTAGCTGGAACAGATTTCACGATCGGTTATGATACTGCAACTAATACCGCAGTAGATGCGATTGATAAAATTCGTGATACCGCTTCTTCCCATAATCGACTATTTATCATCGAAGTAATGGGGCGAGATTCTGGTTTCATTGCCGTTAGAAGTGCTTTAGCTGCTGGTGCAGAGGCCATTCTTATTCCAGAAAAAGATACTAATGTAGATGGTTTAATTAAAATTTTACAAGATGGTAAAAAGAATAAAAAAACCTCTAGTTTGGTCGTTGTAGCTGAAGGCGGTGCTTATGGTGGCGCAGTTGAAGTGGCTCGTTTAGTCAAGGAGCGTTTTACACATTACGAAACCAAAGTTGTAACTTTAGGTCATATTCAAAGAGGTGGAACACCAACGGTTTTTGATCGTGTTATGGCTGGAAGGCTTGGTGTTGCATCAGTAGAAGGATTATTAGCTGGCAAACATACAACTATGGTAGGGCTTATTCATAATAAAATTGCTTTTACTCCAATACACGAAGCCTTAAAAATGGATCGTCATATTGATGAAGATATTTGGGAGACAGCAAGAATTCTTTCTCTATAAAATTAATAAAATTGATTAAAAAATAGAAAACAGGCTATTTTTATTAATTAAATAATAGCCTATTTTCTAATCTTTTACTTCTCCATAAATACCAAAACAATGAAACTTATAGCAGGTAGTGGATCTTCGGTTTGCGATTGGGTTTTGACTTTTGAAGGTCAAACCGTCTTGGAATGTAGCACGATGGGATTCAATCCTTTTTTTCATAATGAAGTCCTCATTCAATACGCGATAGAACGTACAGATGCTTTGATGAAATATGCAAGTCGCGTCAAAGAAATCTATTATTATGGCGCTGGCTGTTCTAGTGAGAGAAGGAAAAATGTCCTTCGACGCGCTTTACGATTTGTGTTTCAAAAAGCAGAAATTTATGTAGCTCATGATTTGGAAGGAGCTGTTTTTGCTACTTTGGAAACTACTCCTAGTATTGTTTGTATTTTAGGAACTGGTTCAAATGCTTGCTTTTTTGATGGAAAAAAAATAGTAGCGGAGACTTTCGCTTTGGGTCATATTTTGGGAGATGAAGGTAGCGGCGCTTATTTTGGCAAAGAAATTTTAACGAAATATCTCTACAATGAATTGCCGAAACACATTTATGATTTACTCACCGAACGACATAGTTTAACTCAAGAGGTCATTTTTCAAAATGTTTATAAAATGCCTAATGCCAATGTGTATTTGGCTTCTTTTATGAAAACCTTGTCGAGCATCAAAGATGATAAATTTGTCCGCGAATTTGTCTATAAGGGCTTATCTCGATTTTTGACACATCATGTTTGGTCGTATAAACAACACCGTTCTGTCCCTGTTCATTTTATTGGGTCGATTGCATTTCACTTTCAAGATTTGCTGGAAGAGGCTTGTTATAAACACCGAATAAAAATTGGAAAAATCATCAAACACCCCGTTGTTAATCTTTCTAAACATCACAATTCCGAATTTTTATAACTTTTAATCCAAAATATTGTTGTAAGCTCATAAACCTTGTTCACTCTACCAAATCCATTACTTATGAGCAAACGAAATATTATTCGATTGGCACTTGTTGGCATTATTGCCGCTTTGGTTTTCTTTCTTTTCTCAACGCCTTTCGCGCCTCTACTGCAACAGGGTTTTGGTGTAATTATGAGCGGCTTGACCATTCTTTGGGTCGTTAGTTTATTCATCAAAGACGCTAGTATTATTGATATTTATTGGGGTTTGGGTTTTGTTTTGGTCACTTGGTTCTACTTTTATTCTTTCGACCCTGAATCTCGCACACCTCGCAATTATGTTTTTTTAAACTTACATGGTCTGTACGGAGGCAGGCAGCTGCTGGCTCTGGTTTCTCGACCTCTGTGACGTCACGTAAAAAAGATAAAAATTGTGTTCATGTTGTAAAAGCAGCCCCTTTTCTATTGCAGTGTTTTCATGTGATTTCATTCCAGTTATATATTTAAAGAAAAACAATTGGCAATGAGGAAGGCTGGACGTGATGTTCCGAAAGATTGGCATCAAAAATTAGCAAGCGAATTTGCTGAAGAATTAAAAGAATACGGTAGAATTTACATGTAC
>CAKZLL010000541.1 GCA_937125475.1 uncultured Saprospiraceae bacterium
TCAACTAATAATTTGATCAACAACTCACCTGATGACTACCTTTTTAAATAATTAATGCGAAAAACTGAATTACACCCAAAAAGTGAGTTTTTGCTTTATTTTATGCCATTTTTTTAAGCTGCTCATTTAGTAAAAGTATATACTTCTAAAACATAGTTTTATGATTTTAGGGAGCGCGCAAAAAATAATCTACCCATCTTACTATGAATTTTACTTTTTACTGCGTTGCCTTTTTCTTGCATAGCTCGCTAATGCGGCGTAAAAAGCGCCTTGTAAAAAATAAAATTCATTACGCAATCTTCGGTAGGTGATTTATTTCCTTGTCCCTTATGTAGCACATAAAACTATAAAAAAATTAAATGGTGAATAATTTTTAAGAGGAGAATTCTAAATTTAAACTATGAAAATAACAATTTTATATAGTAAGTAATCAATTACTTTTATCTTCAAATCTTCTGTTTTCATTAAACTTACTACAAATTACTGACCAAATTCTAATTGCCATTTAAGACTTACTTCATTTTTAAAGTTTATCTTATATTTTAGTCATAAAAAAGCGATTACTTAATTTTTTAAGGTATTCCCCAAAGACAAAGCAATGATTTTAGACTAAAACAAAACGATTTATCCTTATAATTGTTCTATGAGTTAAAAGATAGATATGTTGAGAATAATAAGGATTAATTTTTAAATTTATTAAGCAAATATAAAAATAACCTTTGAAATTCGTTATACTAAAAATCATAAGAATGAAAAATTTACTTTTAATATTATTCGCTTCACTTTTGCTGCTTACTATGGCTTGTGGTTCAGATGAAGGAGCGGATACCAACATTGATCTAAGAGATATTACTTATAATCGGGTGGATGTTATACCTTTTCAGCCAACAGGTTTTCCACAACCCGATTTTCCTGCTGATAACCCACAAACAAAAGATGGTATTCAATTAGGAAGAATGTTGTTTTATGATCCAATTCTTTCTCAAGATAGTAGTCAATCTTGTTCAAGTTGTCATTTACAAGCGAATGCCTTCACAGATCCACGTCAGTTCAGTGTCGGAATTGATGGTAGTTTAGGCACGCGCAATTCTATGCCGTTATTTAATTTAGTTTATAATGTTAATGGCTTCTTTTGGGACGGACGTTCTCATTCGATTGAGCATCAAGTCTTAGAGCCTGTCGAAAATCCAATCGAATTAAATGATACTTGGGGCAATGTAGAAAAAAAGCTTCGACGTAGTGAGATGTATCAAGAGCAGTTTCGCAAGGCATTCGGCATTGAATATTCTAATGAAATAGATAAAGCATTAGCAACTAAAGCTATTGCTCAATTTTTAAGAAGCATTATTTCATGGCAATCTAAATGGGATCAAAATTTAGATTATGCGCCTTATACTGGTTTAAGACCCGTTTTGACCGCTTCCGAAGAACGTGGAAGAATTTTGTTTTTCAAAGAAGATAGTTCTGGCCCAGTAGAAAATGGAGGTGATACAGAATGCGGACATTGCCACAATACCAGATTATTTACTAATAATACTTTTAAAAACAATGGTTTGGATTTCGCTAGTTCTTTTGATGATTTTCAAGATAAAGGCTTAGGATTAACGACTAATATTAGTGCTGATAATGGGCGTTTTAGAGCGCCTTCGCTTCGAAATATTGAATTGACCGCGCCATATATGCACGATGGGCGTTTTCAAACATTAGAAGAAGTCATTGATTTTTATAGCGATCATTTGAAAAGTGCGCCAAATTTAGATTCCAATCTTGGTAATCATTTGCCTGGTTTGCAAATGACGCAACAACAAAAAGATGATATTATCGCCTATTTGAAAACCTTAACCGATTACGAATTGATTAATGATCCACAATTTAGCAGTCCATTTTAAGGTTCATTGACAATTTTAAACTAGAAAAGGGTTAGATGTTATTTTAATAAAAACAACATCTAACCCTTTTTTAATAAAAACGCCTACCTAGGAATTAGCGATCAAGAATTCCCAACTTTGCGTATTTTAACATAATTCGTTTCTCTCCTGGCACATCAAAATGAATTACAGCTATTTTATTATTCGCAGCACCACTAATTTCCTCCACTTTTCCTTTTCCAAAGCGAGCATGAACGACCTTCTGCCCTTCTCGAATCATATTTGCCGCAACAGGGGTAAATTCTGGAACTTCAATTTTTTGTCCTCTTCTTTTGATTGGCGCATAACGTGGTCGACTACTTTCAGCAATCGCACTACTTCCTCCATCAGAAGAATAACTAAAGCCAGATTTAGGTTTAAAAATACCTAAATAATCAATGTGTCGATCGTTAATCTCAGTCAAAAATCGACTTGGCGAAATACTATTATCTAATTTTCCAAAACGATAACGACTTCCTGAATAAGACAGCATTAAATACCGTTCTGCTCGTGTCACCGCTACATAAAACAATCGACGTTCTTCATCAACTGCTTCTGGCCCTTCTTTAGTTGCCATAAAAGAAGGAAATAAATTTTCTTCCATTCCAACTACGAATACCGACTTGAATTCCAAGCCTTTAGCCGAATGAACCGACATCAAAGTCACTTTATTATTATCGTCTTTATCATCATCTGCCGAAGTATGTAAAGCAATCGTTTGAAGATAAGTTGTTAATTTTTTATCTGGAATTGTTGCATCGTCTAAAGCTTCATCATCTTCCACAAAATCCTTAATACCATCTAATAAATTCGTTACATTTTCCATTCTTCCAATGCCCTGAATCGTTGTATCTTTTTTAAGTGAAGCTTCTAAAGTACTTTTATTAAAGATATGGACTGCCAAAGTATATGCATCAGTAGTTTCTAATCGTTTTCGGAATGATTCAATCATAAAAACAAAACCGCGAATGGCTTTTGTTGTACGAGTTGTGCCTTGATAATTTTTTAGAACCTCCCAGAAAGTAATATCATTGGCAGCAGCCATTTGACCGATTTTCTCAATACTTGTTTTCCCAATGCCTCGGACAGGATAGTTCAAAATTCGACGCATTGCCTCCTCATCCTTCAAATTAACAGTTGCTCGCAAGTAAGCAATCAAGTCTTTCACTTCCTTTCTTTGATAAAAAGATAAACCACCATAAACCTTATATCGAATATTATGACGGCGCAGCCCTTCCTCAAAAATCCTAGATTGCGCGTTGGTTCTGTACAAAATCGCAAATTCTTTATTTTGTAAATGATTGCGCATTTTTTGTTCCATAATCGTATCCACGACCTTCTTCGCCTCTTCTTTATCTGTAACAGTTTTTAAGATTTTGATTTTATCCCCTTCTCCTTTATCAGACCAGATTTTCTTTTGGATTTGTTTTCTATTGTGGGTAATAATATCATTTGCTGCTTGTACAATATGTTCTGTCGAACGATAATTCTGCTCTAACTTAAAGACTTGCAGGTTTTTATAGTCCTTCTCAAAATCTAAAATATTCTGAATGGTCGCGCCACGGAAAGCATAAATACTCTGAGCATCATCACCTACAACACATAAATTGCATTCACTTTTTGGGTAATTGACCAATTTTCGGACAATCGCATATTGCAAATGATTGGTATCTTGAAACTCATCTACCAATAAATATTTAAATTTTTCTCGATACTTTTCTACTACATTATCAGGATTAGAATGAAGCAAGTAAAACATTTGATACAATAAATCATCAAAATCCATCGCGCCCGCTTTTTTGCACCGCGCCATATAAGTCGTATAAATATCATGAATATGAGGACGCTTTGCCATTCTGTCTTGATTCCTCAATTCTTGATTAGCAACATAAGCCTTTGGCGTGATCAAATTCGACTTTGCAGACGAAATCCGACTATATAAAACATTAGTTGGATATTGTTTTATATCTAAATTTTTCTCTTTGACGATATTTTTCAAAAGACTTTTTGAGTCATCTGTATCATAAATTGTAAAACTATTCGGGAAGCCAATTTTGTCCGCTTCTACTCTTAGAATACGTGCAAAAATCGAGTGAAATGTTCCTGCCCAAACTCGATTACCTCGATCACCGACCACTTTACTAATCCGCTCTTTCATTTCCTTAGCGGCTTTATTTGTAAAAGTCAACGCCAAAATTTCCCAAGGCGGAACACCTGTATTAATCAAATGCGCTATCCGATAGGTCAAAACACGGGTTTTGCCTGAACCTGGTCCTGCAATTACCATTACTGGTCCTTTTGTTGTTGTGACGGCTTTTTGTTGTATTTCGTTAAGTTCCTCTAGATAATTCATTTTTCTATTTTCTTTAAAAATCAAGAACGGTTGTAAAAATACGCCTATTTAAAACAAATTGAAGCATTTTTAAAACATTTTTAAAACAAAAAATTTGCTTTTCTTTTTCCAGCATACAAAAATAGTGAATCATATGCAGATCATTTGCTTTTTTTAAGATTGTTCAATAGCCGCCGTACAAGTCTAATAAGTTAAATTCGAGAGATTAAAGAAATTGAAAAAATAAATTTGGGCTAAAATTTGAAAATTTTGATCAATTTAAATGCTGTTTGAGTGTGAATAATATCAAAACGGTGTCGATTTCAATAATCAACACCGTTTTAAAAAAGACATTATTCAATAATAATGTTCTTATTTCAAACTTCCAACCATGTTTTCAGGACGAACCCACAAATTGAATTGCTCTTCGGTCAAATAACCTAATTCCAAAGCTGCGGCTTTCAAAGTTGTTTCGTCTTTATACGCTTTTTTCGCAATTACAGCCGCTTTATCATAACCAATATGAGTATTCAAAGCCGTTACTAACATCAATGAATTATCCAATTGAACCTTAATTCTTTTATAATTTGGCACAATTCCTTTAGCACAATTTTCATTGAAACTAGCTGCTGCGTCGCCAATCAAACGCGCAGAAGACAAGAAATTATAAATCATCATCGGTTTGAAAACATTCAATTCAAAATGTCCTGTCATTCCACCAATATTGATCGCTACATCATTTCCAGCAACTTGTGCCATTGCCATCGTTAATGCTTCCGATTGTGTCGGATTGACTTTTCCTGGCATAATCGAAGAACCTGGCTCATTAGCAGGAATAATCAATTCGCCAATTCCCGAACGTGGACCAGAAGCCAACATACGAATATCATTACCGATTTTCATCAAAGAAACTGCCACAGTTTTTAATGCACCATGCGCCTCAACAATCGCGTCATGCGCTGCTAATGCTTCAAATTTATTTTCGGCTGTAATAAATGGCAAACCTGTTAAAGTTGCACTTTTTTCGGCAACTAACTCCGAATAACCTGCTGGCGTATTCAAGCCCGTACCAACTGCCGTACCACCTAAAGCCAATTCTGACAAATGGGCAAGCGTATTTTTAATTGCTTTTAAGCCATGATTTAACTGCGAAACATAACCCGAAAGCTCCTGCCCTACTGTCAAAGGCGTTGCGTCCATGAAGTGTGTTCGACCTATTTTGACCACATTCATAAACTCTGTTGCTTTTGCTTGTAATGTATCTCGAAGTCCTTCAATTCCTGGAATTGTCACTTCTACTAGCATTTTATAAGCAGAAATATGCATAGCCGTTGGAAAAGTATCATTTGATGATTGTGATTTATTGACATCGTCATTTGGATGAAATGATTTTTTGCTATCCAATAAATTACCTCCAGTCAAAACGTGTGCTCGATTAGCAACAACCTCATTTACATTCATGTTTGACTGAGTGCCAGATCCTGTTTGCCACACGACTAATGGGAATTGATCATCTAACTTTCCTGTCAAGATCTCATCACATACTTGACCAATGACATCTGATTTAGTAGTATCCAAAACTCCTAATTGAGCATTAGTTTGCGCTGCGGCTTTTTTTAGGATAGCAAAAGCTCGGACAACCTCAATTGGCATTTTTTGACCACCAATTTTAAAATTTTGAATAGAGCGCTGTGTTTGCGCTGCCCAATATTTATCAGCAGGCACATCTACATAACCAATACTGTCTTTTTCTTTACGAAATTCCATGATAGCTTATTTTGAGTGATGAATGAAAATGACATTCATTTTTTAATTTAAAGATTGAGGTACAAAGATAAGTTTTTGAATATTGAAGATAAAATTTATTGCAAGATTATGTTTTTTTTCGATTAAAAAATGAAATTATACCTAGATGCTCTTTTATACAATCATTTCAAACTCTCAAGAAAACCGTTAAACAATCAACTGTTATCAATCATAAAAATTAATACTAAAATTGGTAATTAGAGGCTAGAGAAAAAATTATGATTAAACTTAATATAGGAATAATCTCTAAACAAGAGGTTTTCATTGTATCGGATCAAAAATAGAAGAAATCATTAGTTATTTAAAAGGTTAACTACCTAACCAGAAATTCATGTTATAATATTTTTAATTCCGTGCCTTCCTTATTATATTTACTTGCGAAATCTTGCAACAACAGTCTAAATAGTATATAAAGTTGCGTTGTTGAATAAGTTGGGCGCTATCATGAAAAATCAAAAATATAAATATTAAAAACGATACAATTAAATTGATAAGAAAAGTCAATATTGATAAATAATATCAATTTTAAGTCATATATTAGTGATATGAAACTACTGAACACAAAGAGTAATGAATATCATAATGGAGTGATAGAATTAATAAATGAAGAAGATTGGGAAATCATTGATAATCAAGGCTATTTTAAGTTTAATTGGAATAAAGAAAAGGTTTATTTAGTCTATAAATTAAAACTACTTGAAGAAGATAAAATATTGGGATTAATATCGCTTGAAGATATATCAAAAGAATATAGAATACATATTCAGCTCTTAGAGAATAGTGATTCTAATAAAGGAAAAGGCAAAGAATATGATTATATAGCAGGTTGTTTAATTGCTTATGCTTGTGAACTAGCATTTAATAATGGATATGATGGTTTTGTATCATTGAAACCTAAAACAGAAATAATCGGTTTATATATAAAGAAATATGGTTTCAAAATAATGGGACAATATTTATTTACAGATTTGATTAATTCAGAATATCTCATCAAAAAATATTTAGAAAATGAATGAAAAAATAAAAGTTTATAAAGAGCTAAGCGAACAATATAATTTAGAAGAATTATCTGATGCAGTTTTGATGTCCGAAAGTAAAAATGATACTGAAAGTCAACAGATAGAAGCTGATTTTGTAAGAATGCGACTTGAAAGAAGAGGTCAATTATCGGAAAAAGAGCAGTTACTTTCAAATTTGCTAAGTTTGAAATATCAAATGAAATCCTACATTAAGATTAGAGCATTTGATAGTAATAAACGGATAGGAAACTTTATTGAATTGTATTTACAACATGTTGGAAGAACACAAAAAGATTTATCGGAAGAAATAAATATCCATCCATCACGATTAAATAGAATAATTAAAGGAAAAGAAAAACTTGGAAAATCATTGGTTTACAGGTTAGAAAGTCATTCAGGCGATTTAATTCCTGCTTTATACTGGTGGAAAGTAATGCAAATAGAAGTTGAACAAGAAATAATGACAGAGCGAAAAGAAAGGGAAATAGAAAAACGTCATGTTAAACGAATAGCATATAGAGCATAAAATAAGACATCGCCCAACAAAAGCAGGTCATTTGTGACTTCAAAACTATTGATTATTCGCCCTTGCATGAGCAAAGAACCATTGAGTTTTAGCTTGGAAACATCGACCCCAATAAAGTAATGAAAATTTGCATTTAAGCCTTTTTGGGGATTTTGGCGGCTATTTCGTTT
>CAKZLL010000542.1 GCA_937125475.1 uncultured Saprospiraceae bacterium
CGTCACTAAAACTTGCCCATCTGTACTATTTCCTGCTCCTATCCCAATAATTGGAATATTGACGCTTTCTGTCACTCGTTTAGCTAGTTCGGCTGGTATTTTTTCTAATACAATACCGAAACATCCTAACTTTTCTAACAATTTTGCATCTTCAACTAATTTTTCGGCTTCTTCCTCTTGCTTTGCTCTTACGGTATAAGTTCCAAATTTGTAGATGGATTGTGGAGTCAGCCCCAAATGTCCCATAACAGGCACTCCTGCCGTCAGAATTCGGCTAATAGAATCTCCCACTTCTGCTCCTCCTTCCAATTTTACAGCATGAGCTTCTGCTTCTTTCATGATGCGGATAGCTGATTTTAACGCATTTTTGGAATTTCCTTGATATGTTCCAAAAGGTAAATCAACTACCACTAACGCCCTTTTTGCAGCTCTCACCACCGATTGAGCATGATAAATCATATGATCCAAAGTAATCGGAACGGTCGTTTCATAACCAGCCATTACATTAGCCGCAGAATCTCCTACCAATAATACTTCTATTCCAGCTTCATCCAAAATGCGCGTCATAGAAAAATCGTAAGCCGTCAACATAGCGATTTTTTCGCCTCGACGCTTCATATCTTGAAGGGTTTGTGTAGTTACTCTTTTAACTTGTTTCGATACCGACATAAGCTTTTTTAATTGATAATGGATAATTGACAATGGATAATGGCTGAGTTAGCGTGAATTCTGTGTCGTTAACTTTCTACTGTTGCCTTTTTTTTCATACTTCCTCTATACATTGTATAACATTGAAATTTACATTCTAATGCACCGTTATATAAAGTATGTTTTTTCTTTGGCTTTAATCCAATGCATTTTAATGCCTCTTTATTTGACGAGATCATCCAGACTTTATAGTTCGTATAAGCCTCTTTCATATGGTCGCCCATCATGGCATAAAATCCATTAATTTCGTAATCGACCGTTTCGATTCGTTCGCCATAAGGCGGATTCATAATAACTATACCTTTCGCAATTTCTGGCGGTGTGTGTCGCTCAAAATCTTTACGGTTTAATTGAATTTTATCAGCTAAATTACCTCGTTCCAAATTACGTTCTGCCACTCTTACTGCTTGAAACGCCACATCAAACCCTAGAATTTCATACTTGAATGGTCGTTCTGCTGCGATTGCTTCTTGACGCACTTCTTCCCAAAGTTCTGCGTTGAAATCTTTCCAATTTTTAAAACTAAAGTATTTTCGATGCAATTGTGGTGCAATATTATAAGCAATCATAGCCGCTTCTGCGAGGATAGTTCCAGAGCCACACATCGGATCAATGAAGATAGAATCAGCTTCCCAGCCTGACAATTTGATCATACCTGCTGCCAAAACTTCATTTATAGGTGCTTTGTAATGCTCAACCCGATAACCTCGTTTGTGCAATGATTCCCCCGAACTATCCCAATATAAATTACACTCATCATTGATAATATGAATATATAACCTGAAATCTGGTTCCATGATTTGCACACTCGGACGCTTACGAGTCTTTTCTCTGAATTGATCGACTATTGCATCTTTCGCTTTTTGAGAAATATATTTGGTATGCGTAAAATAATCCGAAGATGCCACACTATGAATAGCAAAAGTTTGATCAAGTGTAAAATATTGCGACCAATCAATCTTTTTGATTTTATTATAAAACGCGCTTTCATGCCTTGCTCGGAAGGAAGTTAATGGTTTTAGAATCCGCAAAGCCGTCCGTACACAGAGATTAGCTTTGTACATTAATTTTTGATCACCTTCAAAAGTAACGGCTCTTTTTTCAAGTCGAATGTTCGTTGCACCGAGTGCTTTTAATTCATCAGCAAGTACTTCTTCAAGTCCATGATGAGTAGTTGCTACAAATCGAATTTTTTCCAATTGCTTAGATGTTGAAACTATTAAGAATAAAATATTCGTCAAAATTAGGCTTTTTGTATCTAAGTGCCTTCTATTTCTATTATTAAATACTCTTTTTTTTATAAAAAAAATAAAATCACTACTTTTCACCAACCTTTTCAAAACCTCACCTCGTTGATATAATTGAGCGGCTGAAAGTATTTATAGGGGTCAGGAGCGAGGTGTCAGGTGTCAGGAAAAATTCAGGTTTTAATTTTTCTGATTGTAACGGATTATAGTGATAATCAATAATTTTTTAATACCTACAAAATATAGTTAAATTCGAAAAAGCTTTGAACTTCCCATTTTCTGACACCTGACACCTCGCCCATGCCCCCTTAAATTATTCATTCAAAACTAAATCATTCGCTTATTCGCAAAATATGCCCTATTCGATGAACAGTAACATACAAGAGCTAGTGAAAGGCTGTAAAAAACGGCACAGACTAGCACAAAAGTATCTTTACCAACGGTTTTATGGTAAGATGCTAGGGATTTGTATGCGGTACACTAGCCATCGAGAAGAAGCGACAGATGTACTTAATCGGGCTTTTTTGAAGGTATTTCAATCGATTTCGACTTATAAAAATACGGGTAGTTTTGAAGGTTGGCTTGCTCGAATTGTTTTTAATACCTCAATTGATTATGTGAGAAGCAGGGCGAAATATCGCGAGGTCATGGATTTTAATATAGAAAAAGATCAAACGATTGAAGCCCAAATTATCGAAGAATTGTATGCCAAGGATTTATATACGCTTATTCAATCGTTGCCCGAAAATACAAGAGCGGTTTTTTCCTTGTATGTCGTTGATGGTTATAAACATCGAGAAATCGCTGAAATATTAAATATTAGTACGAATACTTCTAAATGGCATTTAGCGAATGGAAAGAAGATTTTGAAACAAAAAATTGAAAAACTAGGACTTAAACCAGCGAAACAAGGCATTAAAATTAATTAATATGATCACTCAATTAATACATTATTTTTTCAATCAAAATAAAACTAGGTTTCTAGTCGGAACAATCCTATGTGTTTTATGGGGTAATTCAATTATTGCTCAAAATCAGCCAGTTAAATATCAATACTTAACAACAACAAATTTTGTCATGACGAAGGAAAAAGTAATTGAAAAAGTAATTCAACCTGCTATTTATAAAACCGTTTTCGATACAGTTTTGGTCAAGCCTTCCAGCATGGAATTAATTCCGCCTCTTCCTCCTATTTATGAAACAGTGAAAGAACTAATCAAAGTTAGCAAAGCTTCTACTAAATGGGTAAAACGGCTTAGTGCCTTTCCTAATTGTTGTTTGACAGCTAATCCTAATGACTGTCAAATTTGGGTTTTGGTAGAAGTTCCTGCGAGGTATGAACTGATAGAGAAGCAAGTGATGATAAAAAGATATTATTCGCAAAAAACAATTGCCATTCCTATGGAGTATGAAATCATAAAAAAGCAAATTTTGGTCTCCCCACCTGTCATTAAGACTATTATTATTCCCAGTGAAGTAATTAGTATTACAAGACGCTTCGTCGTACCTGAAAACTATAAAGAAAAAGATATTGATGCCGCTAAAAGAAATTTTTTCCCAGATTAAGAGATCAGTTTAAAAATAATAATATTCAAACTTATCCCAACCCTACGAATGGTATCGTGAATATTAAAACAAATAACCCCATTAAAACATATATGATTTATGCTGCTTCTGGTCAATTATTGTTGACTAAAAACGTAGCAAACAGCCAACAATTTGAAATTAGCTTAGAGCAATATCCAGTTGGAATTTATTTTTTTTCTTTTGAAAATGAACAAAAAATCTATTTTTCTAAAATTATTAAAAATTAAAAAATATAGTATTTAAAAGATAATTTTTTTTCAATTGCACACCGACTTTAGCGCGGTGATT
Organism: uncultured Saprospiraceae bacterium; assembly: GCA_937125475.1. Taxonomy (GTDB): domain Bacteria; phylum Bacteroidota; class Bacteroidia; order Chitinophagales; family Saprospiraceae; genus CAKZLL01. Next base: position 3,831 of record CAKZLL010000542.1, read on the forward strand.
TGTACAAATTGTAAGATCACGGCATTTTGCCAATACTTTGATAATGTGGAAGTTAAAATAGTATTTCAATCAAAATTGTATAGCATCGTGTTGAAGCAGTGGTGCAATTGAAAAATAAGGAACATTTTTTTAAAAAATAGTCGCGACAAAAATTATAAGCCCAAAGAACAATTTAAATTTCGATTTTCTTAAAAACCAAACTTAGAAAGTATTTATCAAATGAGTAAATGGAATAATGAACATATTAAAAACAAGCTCAATAATCATGAGTTTGACTTTTCCGAAGCTGCTTGGGAAAAGATGGACGATCTTTTGGAGCAATCCAATGATTCGCCCCCGTTATTCCCATTCTTCAACCTAAAAACGATTATTTTTATGATAACAATAATAACAGCGATTATTTTTAGTCTTCTGCTTAATCAAAGTCCAGAAAAGACGCAGCATATTACGCCTCAAACCACCATTAAAAGCACTATTCAACAAGATGTTAATCTATCATCACAGCCCGAAACTACCGAAAAAGCTATCAATAATAGCATTAAATATGCCCCTAAATTCACTGAAAACAATCCAAAATCAGTCAATCCAACAATCCCAAAACCAGTAATTAACCAACCTAAAAGAGATACATTTTTCCAATATTTAGAAAACATTTTATTACAACATAATAATTATTTTGCTCCAGAAAAAACTTATTTGCATCTGGATAGAACGCTATTTAAACCTGGTGAGGCGATTTGGTTCACGATTTATGTGCGTGATGCGTTGACCAATTTTCCTAGTAAAAAAAGTGATTTAGTTCATGTTCAATTTCTAGCTCCTAACGGAAATATCGTTAAAGAATTAACACTTTTCACTAAAAATGGCGTGGCTTCGGGCGATATTCAACTCAATGATCAAGTTCTTGGTGGTGAGTATAAAATCAAAGCTTATACCACTTGGCAGCGCAATCATCCTCAATTACCAAAGGAAAGTGTCAAAACCATTCAAATTAATAAATCCGTCCTGCCTAATCTTCGAATGTCGCTCGATTTTGAACGTAAAGCTTATGGTGCAGGCGATCAAGTTGTCGCTAATTTGGAATTAAAAACCTTAGAAAATGATCTATTAAAAAATCATGAATATAAAATTATTGCCACAATCAACGGCACGAATTTTATTAATAAACTCGGAAAAACCAATGTTTTAGGCAAAGCAAAAGTAACATTTGAGCTTCCTAAAACCCTGACTTCTAGTGATGGTTTACTCAATATTTTGATTATTCATAATGGTCAAACCGAAAGCATTTCGAGATCAATTCCTATTGTTTTTAATGAGATTGATTTGCAATTTTTGCCCGAAAGTGGCAATTTTTTAGCTAATAATGAAAATACCATTGCATTCAAAGCACTCAATCAACACGGAAAACCTGCTGATGTGAAAGGAGATATTTTTGATAATAATGGTCAAAAAGTCACTTCATTTTCTTCTTACCATCAAGGTATGGGCGCGGTGCGTTTCAAAGCGGAAATAGGTAAAATTTACACCGCTAAAATCAATACACCAAAAGATATTTCAACTATTTACAACTTACCAAATCCAACAGATGAAGGCGCAATTTTGCATCTAAAAAAGCAGGATGAAAAATATTTGTATCTAGAAATATCCGCTTCAAGCAAGAAAAAACTTCATCTTTCAGCACAAATCAATGGAAAAATCAAAGCGGTAAAAGCATTTAAAGTGAAGAAAGACAAAGTTAAAACCATTCGATTATCTAAAGCAAAAATGCCGATTGGTATCGCAACTTTGACTTTATTTGAAGGCAAACAACCAATAGCCGAGCGTTTAACTTTCGTTCAACCGCAACAACAATTAGATATTAAAATCACAACAGATAAAGAAAAATATTTGCCACGCGAAAAAGTAAATTTATCTATTAATGTCAAAAATCATAAAGGAAATCCTGTCGAAGGGCAGTTTTCATTAGCGGTTGTTGATGATAAATTACTTTCTTTCGCAGATAATAAACAAGGACATATTTTATCTTACTTCTTACTCGAAAGCGAATTGAAAGGCAAAGTAGAAGAACCAAATTTTTATTTTGAAAACCCCGAAAAACATCCTGAAAAAGACCAATTATTAGCACTCGATTATTTGATGTTAACTCAAGGCTGGCGAAAAGTGAATTGGCATCAAAACCAGCCGACCTTTGCAGTATTACATCATTCGTCTGAAAGAACTATCATTGATGGTCAAATATTTGACGAACATTCCAATCCGATTGGAGGCATTGAAGTTGTATTACAAAACACTGATTATAAGACTATTACCAGCAAAAATGGTTATTATAAATTTAAAAATATTCAATTAAAAAATGATAACAAATTAATTATCAGTGCTACCGTAAAAGAAATACTCTTAAATAAAGTAGCTCATAAATATGGTACTTACAACTTAATAGTTCCACCCAAATTATATGAGACTAAATACATTGACAGTAATCAATCAACATCAAAAAGTATTAAAGGAAATGTCTTAGATTTAGAAACGCAAGAAGAATTAATAGCTTGTACAGCCGCTTTATATCCCAGAGGATCAAGGTCTCTTATTACTGGGGCTTATTCAAATTTAAGAGGTGATTTTGAGATTAAAAATATAGATGCTGGTCTTTATGATCTCGTTATAAAATATGTAGGGTATAATGATTTAATCATTCCAATTACTCATAAAAAGCAACAAACAACTATTGTAAATGTCAAAATGAGCGAAGATTTTAAGAGTTTAAATGAACTAGTTGTAATTGGATATGACAATCAAAAAAAGAGTAATGTAACAGGTGCAATAACAACAATCACCGCTACTGACATTGCAAAACTTCCTAATAAAAGTATCTCTGGAATTATTGCTCAAACTGCTGGCGCGAGTTCCACAAACATCGCTTCTTATCAATGGGATACTAAAAAAACGGAGCAAATCAATATCAGAGGCTCACGAAGTAACTCCTCTACTATTTATATTGATGGCGTTAAAATTCAAGGCAATTCTATCATAGGAAATGACCAGAACGACGTAAAACCTACTACTCCTGGCGATGTTAATGGAGCAATTATTTCGATTACTACGAAAGGAAATGAAAAGTTTAGACCAGCACAAAATAAAATTGGCTTATCTTCTAATGCTTCCATCATAGATAGTAAAACAATTCTTATCCCTGCGGAATATAGAACTGTTACACGACGAGTAGTTGCTACTCCTGCAACTACTCGAACCGTTGATATTCCTGCCGAATATAAAACTGTCACAAAACGCATAGTTTCAGCTCCTGCAACTATTCAAACAGTCGATATTCCTGCTGAATATAAAACAATCCAAAAGCAAATTTTAGTCAAAGGTTCTACTAAAAACGAACCTGCTCAATTTAAAACTATCTCAGAACAAGTCATGATTAAAGCAGCTTCAACTCGTATTAACGTTTTGCCTGCGGAATATGAAACCGTCACAGAACGAGTTATGATAAAAGAGCCAACGACCCGAATTGAGGTTGTTCCTGCTCAATATAATACTGCTACGGAAGAAGTTTTAATCAAGCCTGCACAACGCATTCAAATTCCTTCAACAGTGATTTCAAACAGTAAAAATAAACAAAAAGTCATTGTAGAAATGCCTGAATATGAAACTGTTACAGAACGTATAATGACCAAAGCAGCTTCGACGCGAATTGAAGTTGTTCCTGCTCAATATTCAACAGCTACTGATAATGTTTTGGCAAAGGCAGAAAGTAAAAAATTAATTACTGTACCCGCAGAATATGAAAACGTTACCGAAACTATAGAAGTTAGTCCAGCCACAACAGTTTGGGTCAAGCGAAAAGCAAATAGAAATTGCCTTTCAGCAGATCCAAATGACTGTCAAGTATGGTGTTTGGTAGAAGTGCCTGCTCGATACGAGAACATCACAAAAACAGTTTTAAAAACACCTGCCACTACAAAAGAGGTCATTATTCCTGCTGAATATCAGACGGTTACAAAAAGGGTTGTTTCAAAACCAGCTACTACAAGAACAATCGAAGTAGCAGCAGAATACAAAACCATCACAAAACGAGTACGCAAAAAAGCAGGAAAAGCAAGCCTTGTAGAAATTGCTAAAGGGTATGAAAATGCCTCAGATGCCGAATTGCTTTCTTATCAAAAAGCAATGAACTTTAAGAATGGATTTTATAATGGTCGTGCATTTTATAGTCCAAAATATGAAGCATCCGAACCGCCTTTTCAAGTCAATGCGAGAACTGATTTTCGTTCTACTATTTTTTGGCAACCATTTTTAACAACCGACAAAAACGGACAAGCTTCGGTTAGTTTTTATAATTCTGATGAAATTTCAACTTTCAAAGCCGTTATAGAGGGTTTTGGAAATCAAGGCGAAATCGGACGCGGTAAAGCCACTTTTTATACTCAATTGCCTTTTGGTATGAGAATGAAAGCACCTGCAATCCTTTTGATGGGCGACGAAGTGCGTTTGCCGCTTACTTTGATAAATAATACAGCCGATAAAGTAACAGGAAAGTTATTCATTCAAACTCCAAAAGCGTTTGTGGCTTCCGCCAAAATACCAACTAAAATCACGCTCGCACCTAATGAAAAACGCACTATTTTTCTAGGTTATAAAGTTCAAAACCGAGGCGAACATGGTTTATTAAGAGTTAGTTTTAATGCTAAAGGCTTGCATGATTCTTTTGAACAGCCGATTCAGATTTTGAAAAAAGGCTTTCCAGCAAAAGAAGTTTTGACTGGAGATAAATTAAAAACAACTCATAACATCAATATTCAAGCACCGATTGACAGCTCAATTGATGGAAGAATAACGGTTTATCCTTCTGCCTTAGGCGATGTCGCAGAAAGTGCAAAAAGAATGCTCAGACAACCTAATGGCTGTTTTGAACAAACTTCGTCTAGCAATTATCCGAATATTTTGGTTCTGAATTATTTGAAATCAACCAATACCATTCAGCCTGAAACCGAAAAACGAGCATTGGATTTTTTAGATCGAGGTTATAAGCGTTTATTAGGTTTTGAAGTTGCAGGTGGTGGTTTTGATTGGTATGGAAAACCCGATTCACATGAAGGTTTGACGGCTTACGGTTTGATGGAATTTGTGGATATGAAATCGGTTTATCCTGTGGAAGAGGCACTGATTGAGCGAACGGTGAATTGGTTATTGTCGCGCAGAGATAACAAAGGGAGTTGGCAAAGACATCGCAAATCGCGTTTTGGTGGAAATAATACGAAAGTCGGTGATGCCTATATCGTTTGGGCGATGTGTGAAGCAGGTTATGGCAGTCAAATTAAGCTCGAAATCGAGAAATCTTATCAAGATGCTTTAGCTACCACTGACCCTTATATTATAGCTTTATTAGCAAATGCCTTGTTTGAAATCAATGATAATCGAGCGATTAATTTAGTTAAAAATCTATATAAATTTCAAGAAGAAAATGGTCAATGGAAAGGTCAATCTACTTCAATTACCAATTCAAGCGGGCGATATTTACACATCGAAACGACTGCTTTAGTGACTTTGGCAATGATGAAAGCACAAAAACGCTCGGAAAGCGGTTCAATTAACAAAAGGATCAAACGAGCGATTAATTTTATAGCCAAATCCAAAACTCGATATGGTTTTGGCTCAACTCAAGGCACCGTTTTGTCTATGAAGGCATTATTAGAATATGCTAAAATTAATACTGATAAGCCTCAAAATATAACGATTGAAGTTTATGTAAATAATAAAAAAATTCGAGAAACGAATATTTCAAGCGACCAAAATAAAGCACTTATAATAGGTGGTTTAAGTGAGCATTTGAAAGCTGGTAATCAAGAAGTGAAAGTTGTAATGAAAGGTTCTAAAGAGGCGCTTCGCCATGATGTAATGGTTAATTATACAACGCTTTCGCCAAAAAACAAGGAAAAAACACCTTTTAATTTTACTACAAAACTAAATATCAATAAGGTCAAAATGGGCGAAACGGTACGATTAACGACTATTATTGAAAATAAGGCTAGTAAAAAAATTCCTAATCCGATGGCAATTGTAGGCATTCCATCAGGCTTGAGTTTACAGCTTTGGCAGCTTAAAGAAATGCAAGAGCGCAATGTTTTTGATTATTACGAAATCATGGATGGCTATATTGTTTTCCATTATCGCGGTATGGAAGGCAATGCGACGAAAACCATTCATTTGGATTTGAAAGCAGATATTCCAGGCACTTATGAATCTCCCGCTTCAAGTGGATTTTTGTATTATTCCCCTAATAAAACTTGGGCTGCACCAGTAAAAATTGAAATCCAATAAAAGTAGCACAGGCATTCTTGCCTGTGTTTTTTTTGTATGCTCTATTTTCTACAAACACTCTTGCTTATGCTACTTTCGTCTCGGGTCTGTGGCCTAACCAGCTTTTACTGAGTATGAGTATCATACACATTGTTATCAGCTTTTTTTATCTGATTGATATGCCTGCAATGATTCCAAAATCAGTTATTTCAAGTGTTGAAAATGCAGTAGAATCAGGTAAACCATTAAGTATTCTCCAACTATTTCCATTATTTGATGAATGGTAAATTCCAATCCATTGAGCTGAAAAAATGTTGTTTCCAATATGTTTTAATTCATTGGTGTAATAATTTTGAGGCTGAATTATGCCACTTTGTGCATTCTCCCATAATTCCCCATCATTTTTTGTTTTTAGCAATTGTTGACCTATAGTCATTGCATAAACATATTTACCATCATTACCTATGTCATGAAGAGCATCACCTTTGTAAATCGATTTCCAACTTGAGCTATTACCATTACAAACAAGCGCTCCATTTTGTGTAGCAGCATAAATTTTATCGCCCAATGATGTAAAACCAAGAATTTGCATTTGTCCAAAAGCATGAGACCATGTATCCCCCATATCAAAAGATTCGAAAATACCTGAATCAGTTCCTACGTATAGTTTCTTTTCTGTCTTAATAAATGCTCTAACAGGCGAATTTTCAATATTTTTTTTCGATTGTTTCCAACTTAATCCACCATTATTTGAAACAAATGTTCCATGACTTAAAGTACCTATAATTAATTTATTCACATCACCTTCGATACAATTGATATCTAATTTTTTTAGTCGTTCGAAATTTAGGGCGGTCCAATTATCTTGACCATTTGAAGTAACAAAAACTCCATGATAATCTGTAGTGACATAAACTTTATTGCCAAGTTGTTTAATTCCGCTTAATGTTGCATCATTCGGTATTCCATTAGCAAATGAAGACCAAGTCAACCCCATATCATTAGACCTATAAATGACTGCTGGTTTTTCTACTACGCTCCTTTTTTTAATTATTTTTTTTGATGTTTTTACAGATTCAATTTTTGATGATATATTTAGTCCTTCGTTGGCGGTTTTATGTTGACATCCATAAGAAATTACGAAAAACAAGAAGATAAAAAATCGATATGTTAGGTTTTGTTTTGTCATTTTGTTTTTTCTTAATCCTGGCTAAAGTACATAAACTTTTGATTATCAGCACCCAATTTTTGGATATTAGCACCTTAGATTAAGTATTGTTTCCAGTCTAGGGAAATTGCATGGAACGTCACGGACGCAGCTTTTACTGTGACTGACAATTGTTCATTAATTTTGTTGGGTGTTCGGTTTTTTTCCTCAAAAAAAAAATATTTTCAGCTCATGAGGATATTGAGGATGAGGAGTTGGTAACAAAGGCAGATGATGCTCATATTTAAACATTTTGCAAGTTCAGTGTA
>CAKZLL010000543.1 GCA_937125475.1 uncultured Saprospiraceae bacterium
GGTTACTTAACAACTCGTTTTTTCTTTATTAAACCTTGACATCATCACGACATGAAAGCCTGCTGCAGTCATCAAAATAGCTGCAATATCATTATTTCCAGTAGCATAACTACATCCAATTATCACTGATACCCAAATTAAGGCACTTAATATTTGTACGTTCAATAGTAACTTTTTGATGATGTTTTGATTTTGATGTTAATAGCTGCATTTATATTTTAAAAGTATTATTTTTTCGACTAATTCCTTTCTTACCAATAAATCTCTTGATCTAGTTCAATCGCAGTTTCCAATAATTCCTTAAATTGATTGAAACGATATTCATGCACGAATCCTTCTAATTCATGCAATTCCTCTAATTCAATGAGGGCTTGTTTTTTATCATAATCATCTCTGACATACATATTATAATCTGGGATAAATTTTTTAAAATTTAAAAATCGGTTAGGGTAGGTTTCTTCTATATGTTGATTCCATCTAGTGACGGATTGAGACATATGATATTCAAGGGCAATGCCTTGATGCTCACAAAATTGCCATTCCATCACTTTTCTAGTTAATTCCTTATCATCACGATAAGCATCCTTTACTTCAATTTCGCCAAAAAACACCCTTAACTTATCCCAAAAATCAGGGTAATTTATTGTGCCTTCTTTGACACAATTACAAGGAATAATTACAGAAAAACTCATATTAAAATCGTTTTTTGAAATACTTTAAAATCGGGTAATTTTGCTTTAATTAACCGCTATTGCCTGTGCTTTTTCTTCATCCAATAGAAGGTAATCAATCACAAAATCTTTGCGAATTCTGCTTTTCGCTGCATTGTAAATCACATCATATTGACCATCAGAAAAACGATATGGTTTCATATAACAAGGCTTATAATAAGACATGAAATTATTAATCATAGGATGATATTCTTTTCCACCTTCATCAAAAAAGCCTTCCATTTCGCATCGAGTATAATTGACATAAACCTCGTAAGCCGTTCCAGGATCAGCAGGTGTATCGCAAATTTTATCGCCAGTTTGCTCACAAAAATAATTATCGGCTGTCGTTTCTCCATACTGTTTATCAAAAGTATGATGCAAACCAAAGAAATGCCCAAACTCATGGACAATCACTTTTTGATCACCTAACTCAAATTTGGTCAAGACGATATTATTCGTAAAACTAGATAATGTATAAGAAAACCCTCCCGTTCGACCACAAGAAATAGATGTACCATCTTCTTCACAAAGTTTAGCCTCATTATCAAAAACATAGAGATTAATCGTATCTTTTAAATCATTGTCAGAAAAATCAAGATAATTCTGCCAACCATTTTCTTTTAAGTTTTCAATGGTGTGTTCACTTGATAGTGTGTCGATTTGTACAACTTTGAATTGAATATCTGCACCAACAAAAGCCCTATTCAAAATTTCAATCGAATGATGAATGCGTTTTTCATCAATATAATTAGGAGCTTCTGGACGAATAATCACGCCTACACGTACAGGAAATACTGCCAGCCAACGTTCTTTTTTTAGAATAGAATTAGCATCTGGCAGTAATTTTTTAAATCTATCGAAAGACAAGACTGATGAAAAATTCTCATTAAAATAATCCTCAACTGCTTTTTCATCATAACTCAAAGTCCGTCTTCTACTAAAATTATTACGAATTTGCTCCGAAATTATTTTTATTGTATCTTTTGTAACAATATCATCATATAGATTTTGAATTTCGATAGATCTTCCTGTTGTATCTTCTAGCGTTTCGCAAAGATGTTCGTCTTTTTCAACAGTTGCTTCTTTTTTTCGACAAGAAAAAACTAAAAAAGTAAGTGATAAAAGGCAAATATAAGGTGATGAGCGTTGCATATTATTATTAATTTAGGCTTGATAATAAAATACATATTTATCTAATTTTCAAGCCTTCATGAAAACAGGATTGCCAAAGTTAATGAATTTCTAAAATTTCAAAAAAATTAAAATTGCCATTTATTAATGAATAATTATTTCTTATCTCTCTAAAAATTCACAACTAATCTATTGTTTTACATCAAATAATTTTCTACTTTCGCATTGACCATACTAATCATTTCCCACCAATAGCGCATTAATAATAAGCGCGATTAACTTCATTTATTCACAAATTAAAGCTAAATGCGATGAAAAACGTAACTGTAGGGTTATGGATATTATTATTTTGTATTGCCTCTTTTTCCCTTTTTGCTCAAAACGATTTAACACAAACTGTTCGTGGAATGGTCGTTGATAAAGAATCTCAATTTCCATTGATTGGCGTAACGGTTTTGGTACTAGCTAATGGTACTGAAATCGGAGGAACTACCGATGCAGAAGGTAGTTTTAGAATTGAAAATGTGCCGCTCGGTCGTCAGAAAGTTGAGTTTTCTTATGTCGGTTATAAAGCTGTGATCTTGGATAATATTATCCTTAGTTCGGCTAAAGAGACGATTTTGAAAATCGAAATGGAAGAAGCGATCAATGAAATTGGCGGTGTAGAAATCCTTGCCAAACGAAGCGGTGAGGTCATGAATGAAATGGCAACGGTCAGTTCGCGTGAGTTTTCAGTTGAAGAAACAAACCGTTATGCAGGTAGTCGCGGAGAACCTGCCCGAATGGCTTCTAACTTTGCAGGTGTGCAAGGTGCAGATGATTCTCGAAACGATATTGTTATTCGAGGTAACTCGCCTCAAGGCGTGCTTTGGCGCTTAGATGGTATTAATATTCCAAATCCAAATCACTTCAATATCGCAGGAACAGGCGGAGGTCCAGTGACGATTTTAAATAATAAATTCCTCGCAAATTCGGATTTTTTCACAGGTGCATTTCCTGCTGAATATGGAAATAGTATCGCTGGTGTTTTTGATTTAAGAATGCGTAACGGTAATAATCAAAAGCATGAATTTAGTGGTCAATTGGGTTTTCTTGGTACAGAATTGATGGCTGAAGGCCCTTTAAATAAAGAAACGGGTTCGTCTTATCTTGCCACTTTTCGTTATTCGACCTTGCAATTATTCTCTTCTTTGAATATCAATGTCGGTACTGATGCGATTCCTCAATATTATGATGGCGCATTTCGTTTTAATTTTCCTTTGAAAAAAGGCGGAAACCTCGCTTTTTGGGGTATTGGTGGAAATAGTACAATTGATATTGTATTGAGTGATGCCGCAGCTCCTGATACTTCGACTTTGATTTATGGTTCGAATGACCGTGATCAATATTTCACTACTTCCATGTTCACGCTTGGCGCAACTTACACGCAGCCGATTGATAAAAATTCCTTTATAAAAGCTGGTTTGGCGTATTCTCGTTCTAATGTTTTCACAAATCACAATTACATTTCGAGACGTGTAGAAAATGGTGTTTATGTGGATGTTCAAACACCTCCAATTTTGGATTATACTTTCCAAGAAGGCAAATATTCAACTTATCTAAATTATAATAAAAAACTCAACAATAAAACCACGATGAAACTGGGCGTTAATATTGACCTCATGGATTCGTATTATATGGATAGTGTTCGTGTTGTTCAACCAGCAACAGACAGTACTGCGATCAGTTTTTCTGACTGGACAACACGTTGGAATAGCCGCGATTTGACAGCATTAATTCAGCCTTTTGTTCAATTCAAGTATCGAGCAAACGAAAAATTAACTTTAATCGGTGGTGTGACGAGTACTTATTTTAGTATAAATGATAAAAGTTTCTCACCTATCGAGCCGCGTGTTGGTTTAGCTTATGATTTAGGAAAAGGGCAAAAATTGAATTTTGGTGCAGGTTTGCATTCGCAAGTTCAGTCTAATTATCTATATTATTATGGTGATGAAAGTGTCGGAAATGCTGCGATGGGCTACAATAAAGACGCAATAGGTTTGACTAAAAGTATTCATACGGTTTTGGGATATGATAAGTTTTTTGCAAATAATACACGCTTCAAAAGTGAGATTTATTACCAATATTTATATGATATTCCAGTCAATACGTATGAAAGTTCTTACTCTTTGGTCAATTCTGGATCTGGATTTTCGCGCTTGTTTCCTGATTCTCTAGCCAATACAGGAACAGCAAGAAACTACGGTGTTGAATTTACATTAGAGAAGTTCTTTAGTGGTGGTTTTTACTTTTTGGTAACGACTTCTTTATTTGATGCAAAATATAAAGGCAGTGATGATGTTTGGCGTAATTCTGTTTTTAATGGTCAATATGCGATTAATGCCTTAGTTGCCAAAGAATTTACATTCAAAAATGGAACAGCTCTAAACATTGGCGCAAAAGTAACAACCATAGGCGGAAGATGGCGCGGAGAAGTTGATCGAGCAGCATCAGCTCAATTGTTAGAGGTTATTTATATTGATGAAACGGTCAATACGCAACAATTTCGACCATATTTTAGGCTAGACACCAAAATTGGTTTCACATGGAATAGACCAAAAGTAACCCACGAATTTGCCATTGATTTGGTTAATATTCTAAGTACACAAAATATTTTAACGCTTACTTATGCACCAGATCACCCAAGCGGTGATCCAATTAGAGAAGAATATCAACTAGGATTTTTTCCAATTTTCTACTATAAAATAGACTTTTAATTTAATTGACAATGCCCGATTTCGCGCGATTTTAATTAAAAAAAGGCTAATATTCTGTAAAGTAAGCATTTTTACTTCACTGAATATTAGCCTTTTCCACAATGGAAATTATCATCAATTAAACAATACACCAACTCAGGCATTATCCATTGTGAATTATCAATTAAATTAATAACTGATCATATGTAAATCCATAAGATGTTCTTCTTGTGCTGCAATTTCTCCAAAACCAAGAAAACCACCATCAGCCTTAGCGATTTGCTTCGCGAAAGACTTCCAAGAAGCGAATAATTTATCAGCATAATGTTTATTTAGTTTGGCTAAAATCGTACTATTTTTAGCCAATCTAGCTGAAACACTTGCTAGAAGTTCTGGATTACCAACATGTTCCTCTGCTAAAATAGTTTTTAATTGAGTATTGAAACTCGCATCAACAGCATGATAATAATTATATAAATCTTCATCCCCAACATGTTCGCGATATCCGACTATTTTATCTGCCCAAGCGGTTTCTTTTGGATCAATTTTACCATCAGCAGCAGCAATCAAAACGGTAATTAAAGCTGGTGCTTTTAAAAGCGACTGTGCTTCTTCGGCTGAAAGTTGTTTGAATTCGTTAATATTCATATCGAAATAAATGATTTAATTTCTAATGTTGTAAATAGTTGTTCAAAAAAAACACCTAATAAAGTTTATTCCATGTTAAACTTGACTACAAATTTAAAAAACTATTAGTAGTCTAAAAATGATTATATACGTTAATTTGTAGAAAAGGTTAATTTTCCTAAAATTAAAATGGTAATTTTCCTAAATCTACATTCCCTCCTGTAATAATAATGCCTACTTTCTGCCCTTTAAAACGCTCTTTTTGTTGTAAAACAACCGCTAAAGGAACAGAGCAAGATGGCTCAATAACAATTTTCATGCGTTCCCAGATCAAACGCATTGCTGCTACAATTTCCGCTTCACTCACTGTAATAATTTCCTCCACATGATTTTTAATAATAGTAAAAGTCTTATCCGAAAGTGTTGTTCGCAAACCGTCAGCGATTGTATCAATTCTTAAAACAGGTTCGATTTTGCCACTCTGAAACGATCGAAAAGCATCATCAGCTAATTCTGGTTCGCCTGCTAAAACCGTTACATTAGGATTGGCATAATTCATATATAAAGCCGTTCCAGCCATCAAACCACCACCGCCAACAGGCGCAATAATAGTTGTCAAATCAGGAATTTCTTCATGTAATTCCTTCGCTGCCGAAGCTTGTCCAGCAATCACATCATAATTATCAAAAGGATGAATGAACGAAGCATTTGTTTTTTTGAGGACTTTTTCGAGCATTTCTTCCCGATCGGTAATCAAATTTCCGCTTGTAAAAATCGTCGCGCCATAGCCTTCAACTGCTGCTCGTTTGACACTAGGCGCGTTTTCGGGCATGACAATATAAGCAGGAATCCCTTGTAATTTGGCAGATAAAGCCACAGCTTGCGCATGATTTCCAGAAGAATGCGTCGCAATTCCGCATTCCCGTTCTTCGGCAGATAGAGCTAAAACAGCACTTGTAGCACCACGCATTTTGAATGCACCGACTTTCTGGAAGTTTTCACATTTGAAAAAAACCTCGCATCCAGCAATGGCATTTAGGCTTTGAGAAGAAAGCACAGGTGTTCGATGAATATAAGGTCGTATAGCTTCATGAATCCGTTGAATGTCTTCAAAAGTTGGGATAGTTGTAATCTTTTTCATTACTTTAAATCTTGATTATCAATTAAAAGATATGCCAACTCGGGCATTATTAATTCTTTATCCATTTTTATAAAATAATTAATAATGGATTAAAGTAAAGATATTTAATTATATCAATTTCATGTCAACAATCATTTAAAATCATCATAATCTAACGTGCTATGAAATATTCTTTAACTATACTCTCTATCATTTTGCTTTTAATTGTTGGAAGTTCTGTTAATGCTTTAGCACAAAAAAAGAAAAAAAAGAGAAAATTTAATCCTAAACATCGTTTTAATGCAGGTTTTGTATTAGGAATTACTGCATCACAAATTGATGGAGATGGTTTTTCTGGTTATCACAAGTTGGGTATTCAAGGAGGAGTCCGAGGTATTGCTAAATTAACTCGCTATACCGACTTAGCAGTTGAGATGTTATTTTTGCAAAAAGGAAGTAGAGATCCAAATAGTTCTGTGGGAAAGGAATATCGAAAATTAACACTTAATTATATTGAAGTTCCTGTCTTTTTACATTTAAAAACAGGCGAAGAAGGCTTTCGTGGAAGCGTTGATTTAGGTTTTTCTTTTGGCCGATTACTCAATTATGATATTGTTGAATATACCAACCGATTGAAATATACGCCTTTTGAAAGTGTAAAAGATGAATTCAAACGCAATGATTGGAGTCTCGTTATTGGTGGTGGTTTTTTCTACTCAGATCACCTCAAGTTTCAAATTCGACACTCTATCGGATTGACTAGATTTTATGATAATGTTGATTATGATATTACTAGTGCTAGCGTACTTGGCCCTAAAGATTTTCGACTTCTCCGAAATTACTTTCTCTCCGTCAATACCACTTATATGTTTTAAATTAGAAAACAACCACCAATTTTTTTAATAAATTAAGCCTTTTTCTTGACATTGAACTAAAAAAGACATACCTTAGTTTAAAATACAAACTAAGTATAAAAATCTTATGAACTCAACATTGAAAAAGTTATATAAACATTCCTTGACTCTCCTTACTGATTTGTATCAATTAACTATGGCTTATGGTTATTGGAAAAATCGAATGCACGAACATGAGGCCGTTTTTCATCTTTTTTTCAGAAAACATCCTTTTGAAGGGCATTATACTGTTGCGGCTGGGCTAGAAATGGTTGTCGCTTATTTACAGGGTTTACGATTTGAAGTAGATGATATTCAATACCTTGGCAGCTTGAAGGGCGCTGATGATCAACCGCTTTTTGATGAAGGGTTTCTCAATTATTTGCAAAGAATGACCTTTTCTTGTGATATTGAAGCAGTCCCAGAAGGAACGGTTGTTTTTCCACATGAACCATTGATTCGCATCAAAGGACCACTTATTCAAGCTCAATTAATTGAGACTGCATTATTGACCATTGTCAATTTTCAAACCCTTATTGCTACTAAAGCTGCTCGAATTGCACAAGCTGCGAAAGGCGATACGGTTTTGGAATTTGGTTTGAGACGTGCGCAAGGCGTTGATGGTGGTTTGTCAGCTAGTCGTGCAGCTTATCTTGGTGGTTGTCATGCGACGAGTAATGTCTTGGCAGGCAAGTTATTTGATATTCCTGTAAAAGGGACGCACGCTCATAGTTGGGTCATGTGCCACGATACCGAAACGGAAGCTTTTGAGGCTTATGCCAATGCGATGCCTAATAATTGCGTATTTTTAGTAGATACTTATGATACCGTTGAAGGCGTAAAAAATGCAATCAAAGTAGGAAAAAGGCTTCGCGCAAAAGGCTATGAAATGACAGGCATTCGATTAGATAGCGGTGATTTGGCGGATTTGAGTATCAAAGCTAGGGAATTATTAGATAAGGCTGATTTTGAAAATGCTCATGTTGTAGCGAGTGATAGTTTGGACGAATATAAAATCAAAACATTAAAGGAGAAAGGCGCAAAAATTTCAATTTGGGGCGTTGGTACGCGACTTTCCACGGCTTATGATCAGCCTGCGTTGGGCGGTGTATATAAATTAGCTGCACTCAAAGCGCCTAATCAGGACTGGCAATTTAAAATGAAATTATCTAATACATTAATAAAAATATCTAATCCTGGTATTCTAAATGTAAAACGCTTTTTTGATCAACAAAATCTACCAATCGCCGACGCGATTACGGACGAAACACTACATATTGAGACTACTCAATTAAAAGTATTTAATAATGAGGCATTAGACGTAAGTCCTTATCAGTCAAGGAATTTATTAGTATCAATTTTTAAAAATGGGAAATTAATTTATGATTTACCTGATATTCATACAATCCGAAATCATGCGATAAAGGAAGTCACGTTATTTTCAAAATTGAAAGATTACCCAATAGGATTAGAAGAAAATTTACACAATAAGAAGACAAAATTGCTAAAAGCACTAAACAAACCATTAAAAACTTAGGTGCTTTTATAGATTTTCAATTATTTTGAAGAAACTATTCAACAGCTTTATACATAAAATAAAACAACATGTCATTTACTTATAAATATCCTAGGCCTGCCTTAACGGTGGATTGCATTATTTTCGGCTGGGATGGACAAAATCTTAAAATTTTACTCATCCAACGAGCTAATGATCCTTTTCAAGGACATTGGGCATTGCCAGGTGGTTTTGTCGAGCCAGAAGAAGAATTAAGAGATGCAGCTTTGCGCGAATTGGAGGAAGAAACGGGTATAAAAGGTCTGTTTGTCGAGCAACTTTTCACATTCGGAAGTCCTGATCGAGATCCGCGTGGACGTGTCGTAAGTGTTGGTTATTATGCTTTGATTAATCTAAATGAATATGAGGTTAAAGCTTCATCAGATGCAGGAGATGCCCGTTGGTTTTTCTTTGATGAATTGCCTTCACTAGCTTTTGATCATGAAAACATTTTGGATGTAGCTTATAAAAGATTGCAAGCTAAAGTCCGTTATGAGCCAATTGGTTTTGAATTATTACCTAAGAAATTTACAATTTCTCAGATGCGCGCGCTCTATGAAAACATCATGGGATATGAAATCAATAAACGAAACTTTCATACTAAAGTGATGAAACTAGGCATTTTGCGACAGCTAGAAAGACAAACCGATGTAGCACATCGCCCAGCTTATTTGTACGAATTTGATGAAGAAAAATATAAGGAATTGACAGATAGCGGCTTCAAGGATTTATTATTCATTACTGAAGGCATGTTATTAAAAAACAAAAAAACAACGCATTCCAAGAATTAAACAGGAGCGAGGTGTGAGGTGTCAATTTAGCATTTAAAAATAAAATAATGAAATTGTATTTTAGGCTAAAATCGCCCCACTACTCACTGTTAAATAATTAAGAATAATTCAATTCTAGGAAATTGTTAAAAGATAAAAGAATGAAAGCGTTAATATTAGTTGATCTCCAAGTTGATTTTTGTACGTTAGGAGCTTTAGCAGTAGCTGGAGGCGATGAGACGATCGAAGTCGCAAATAAATTAATGGATCAATTTGATTTGGTCGTTGCTACTCAAGATTGGCATCCTGCGGATCATAAAAGTTTTGCAGCAAATCACTATTGGAGGTATCCAGGGCAAGTGATTGAGCTAAACGGTTTGTCACAAATGCTTTGGACGATTCATTGTGTTAATGATTCTTATGGTGCAGAATTTCATCATGATTTGAAGGTGGAAAAAATCACTAAAATTTTCCAAAAAGGCACAGATAAAGAAATTGATAGTTATAGCGGCTTTTTTGATAATGGTCATCGCAAATCAACTGGAATGGGTGATTATCTGAAAGAGCAGGGCGTTACAGAATTGCACATCATGGGTTTAGCAACGGATTATTGTGTCAAATTTACCGCATTAGATGCAATCGATTTAGGCTTTTCTGTCAAATTAATTGTAGAGGGTTGTCGCGGTGTGAATTTGGAAGAAGGCGATGCTGCGAAAGCTTTAACGACAATGAAAGAAAAAGGCGTAGAACTAGTTGAAGATTATACAGTATATTTTTAAATGAGGTCGTTACGGCTTCCAAAACTAATCAAATGAAAGTCAAATTACTTATTTTGGCGGTTGTGATACTAGCGACTTTTATCACCGTCGATAAAATGACTGCACAAGAAAATAATATGAAAAAAATTCAAGTCTCAGATAATCCGCCTTATCATGAAATTCCTGCTGCTCCAGAAAAATTCACTAATAATAATGTTGCGGCACGCATGATTGACGGTTTAGGCTATCGCTATTATTGGGCAACAGAAGGCTTGACGCAAAAGGATTTGGATTATAAAATCAGTGACGATTCAAGAGCCGCTTCCGAGACGTTGCATCATTTATATCAATTGTCTTTGACGATTGCGAACGGAACGCAAAGCATTCCTAATATTCGACCATCAGCCGTTCCAGAAATGGATTTTGATACAAAAAGAAGAAAAACACTCGAAAATTTCAAGATTGCGAGCGATGTCCTAAAAGGAAGTAAACGCAAGCATATGAAGAAAATGAAAGTGAT
>CAKZLL010000544.1 GCA_937125475.1 uncultured Saprospiraceae bacterium
ATAAAAGTAACACAATGTTGATAGTAAATATAGTAAGAAGTCATAAATATTTGTTTTTTTCATTTTTGATGATGTGTTCACTCCTTGTTTTTTCGCGTTGTGATAGTACAGAAGAAGGTTGTTTGGATATTCAAGCGACTAATTTTGATGTAAGTGTTGATAATGCTTGTATGGATTGTTGTACTTATCCGAAAATCACACTTCGAATCAATCATATTCAAGATACATTGGGCGCATTTAAGCTCAATACCGTTTATTTAGATGCTCAAGATCAGCCTTTTACAATCGAAAGTATTCAATTTTATATTTCAGAACTCCAATTAGTTCGAGCAAATGGAAATGCTGTAGGTTTAGCAGATGAACTTGCCCTCACTTTTGCCAATAATACAAAATCCACGGTTGAGGATAATTTTACACTATTCGAAAAAACGATCGGTTCTTATACTCACAATGAAATCGGAAGTATTAGAACAAGTGGCGATTTTACTAAAATTCGTTTTTATCTAGGTGTAACTAACGTCGCTAATCACGCAGAACCTAGCGCTATGCCTTCAGGTCATGATCTTGCTATTCAATCTGACACAATGCATTGGAATGTAACAGATGGTTATATTTTTAATAAAATAAAGGTGCAAAAAGATACATCTAGCACCAATTTGACTACACTCGAAATCGGAACGGATGCGAATTTGATACTCGTAGAATTAGACTATCCAATAACAATCAATACGGGGTTTGATATTAGTTTAGCAATTGATTTCGATTATAAAAAATTATTCGACAACATTCAATTTCAAGCTGATACCGATGAAACAATCAAATCAAAAATTATAAGTAATACCGCCGACGCTTTTTCTGTTTCGGACTAGACAAAATCAATCATTGATTCGTTTTAATATTGAACGGATTTTGATTTCGAGTGTTTAATTATCTAAAACGCTTATTTTAGTTAAAAAACTAGTCTGTATTATTATTTTAAATAGGAATAGCATGAAAAAATTAATTTGGTTTTTAGTATTTTCTTTGATTATTGGTGCTTGTAATTTCGATGTAAATCCTAAGAAGGAGCAATCTATCGAGTTAAGTTTTTTGGGTAAGTATGGCACGGAGGCTTTAGTTTTAAATAATGCTTATGATTATCCTGACAGTTATAAATTGACATTAAATACGCTTTCTTTTTTCATCTCGGACATTCGTTTAGTAGATGAAAATAATACAGAAACTAGCATTGGATCGACTGATTTGATCAAGTTTACTAATAATCATTCGACTTCGACTTCTTCCAAAAAAGAAACAATTTCGATTGGTGATGTTCCAAGTGGTACATATAAAAAGATCAAATTTGGTATTGGTTTACCTGCGGATTTAAATGCGAAAAATCCAGCGGACTATGAAAATAGTAATCCATTAAGCAACACAGAATATTACTGGGATTGGCGAGCAACTTATATTTTTTCAGCTATCGAAGGTACATTAGATACCCTTCAAGATGGAACAGTAGACGTATTTTTGACTTATCATTCTGGCTCAGATGCAATGTATAAAGAAGTGGAGTTTGATACAAATATTATTGTAAATGATGATGCAACAACAATTATCAACTTTGAATTAGATGCTAAAAAAATCTTTATTACAGATACTGTTTTTGATTTAATTAATAATCCATTAACGCATTCTACTCCAGATGATGCTCATATTGCGGATGAGATTATTACTAATTTATCGAATGCGATTAGTTTATAATAATCGTTTACTTAAACAGTTGACCTTGTTCCAAACGCTTCAAAAACACTTCTATGATTTGTAATTCTTCATAGAATAGTACCGCATTTTCATGAATATCAAATGTCTCATTAATCTTTGGAAGATCTGTTTTTTTTCCTGTGCGAATAGAGATGTATAAGCGATTTTCATTAAAAAAAAGATGGACTTGAATTTTTTTGTCCTTAACAAAATACGCTAATTGACGCTGTAAAGTTGGTGTAAGAATAGTTGGTAATGTATTTTCTTTTCGAGTATATACTTTAAAATGTTGATTAAAAGAAGTTTCAAGATTAGGCTGCAAAACATAGCCTTTTTGGTGCAAACCTAAAAGCTGAGTGCCTGTATTACTAAGATTTTGATAAGTCAATTTAGGAGCGATTACTGCTTTTCGATCCATATTTCTTTTGAAGTCCAGCGTTAATAAATACCCTTGAAACAAATCATTACTCCTATATAATCCATTGCTTTGCTGTCCTGCTAAAGCTGTTTTGAACTTAATTAATCGGAGCGGATGACCTAAATATTGCCCCTTTATTTGAAAATGTTTCTTTAATGTTTTAACGTCTTGGGCAAAAATCTTCCCTGCCCTTTTATCTTGCGAATCAAAGACAATCTTATCCGTAGAAAATTCCCAATTAGCATCAACGCTTTCTGTGATGAATGTATTAACATTATCCTCAAAAATCGTCGAGAAACGCTTATTATCCTTTTTTTTCGAATAGTAGTCATACCAGAAAAAACCAAAACCAAGAGATGAAATTAAAGATCCAATTTCTGGATTTATACCTAAAATTTTAAAATACCCAATAAAAGAAGAAAAAGCCATAAAAGAAAGCCCTGCTGTAATTGTTATTCTTTTACGTCTTTTTTGCTTTTCTACTATTAAGCTTCTAGCCTCTTGCACCTCATCAATGAAAAGTGGCAAGAATGGTATTTTTTGTTTTATTTTCTGCGGAAGTTTGGTCATATTTTAACGCTCTAAGCTCTAATTAGCTACGTAATTTACGCTTTAACTTTCATTAATAAAATTCCAATAGACGAATAATTTCTTTTTCTTGTTAAAAAAGAACCAAACCTATTCGTATTAAATACAAAAACTGACAGCACAATCATATACTGTCAGTTTTATTATTATTTTCCTGAAAAGCAGATATTACTATTCTTTCATATTAACTACTTCCGTGCCTTTCGGTAAACTTTTAAGATTCTTCACAAATGTTGAATTACTTGTTGCGACATTTGTCTTTACATTCAAAATATCAATCGTGTAATGTGTATTTGATTTATCAAAAATCTTGATATTTTTCACTTGACTAGTTGCTTTGTCAACTGATACCCTAATTTTTGAAAATTCTGCACTCCTAGATTTTGGTTTAAATTCAATTTTATAAACAGTTCTTCCTTTTTCTTTAACGGTAGCAATCAAAGCCGAAATAAAGTCTTTTTCAAACATTTTCAACAGCTTATCTGGCGAATTGAACATTCCCATATCTTCCTCTGCTGGGTCACTAATGTATAATTCTTTACTGTCTTTTTGATAATTCCAAAGTGTTTTTCCATCGCAAATCATCTCTTGACCTTTCATTGTCATTTTAAATTTCTCGCCTTTTACGATCAATTTTGCTTTTTGCGACTCTACTTTTTTACCACTCTTCAAGGTCATTTTCAAGTCCATTTGCATCGACTTATAAGCAGCATATTTTGCATGTACTTTATTTAAAATCTTTGTCGAGGCTGCATCTGATTTCTTGGTATATTTGTTTGCGGATCTTTGTTGAGCTTGAAGGCTTGTCAAGCTAAAAACCATTATACCAACTAATAATATTAATCTCATTCTTTTTTTATTTTTAATTAAACTAAATGTCCAATTGATTAGTTATTCAAACGTCAAATTACAAAAAAAGATTACTATCAACCAGTTAAATTTAGCGAAAACGGCATATGAACTATGTATCGTCGAGATATTTATTTATCTCAATTTAATTTAAGCTTTTTTTAACTGTTCAATATAACGCATCAATTCTTCTTCTTCATAAATTAGCACTTCTCTTGCCTTACTTCCTGCGTTTGGTCCAACGATTCCGACAGATTCCATTTGATCCATGATTCTTCCTGCTCTATTGTAACCTAACTTCATTTTTCGTTGCAACATTGAGGTTGAACCTTGTTGATTTCTCACGACTAATAACGCCCCTTCTTCAAACAAATCATCAAAATCAGAATAACGGATTACACCTTTATCCTTCTCATCTCCGTCTGCGCTATATTCTGGCAAGAAAAACGGCTCTGGATACCCCCGTTGTTTAGAAATAAAATCAATCACTTTATCCACTTCTGGCGTATCAACAAAAGCACATTGCAAACGAACCATATTACCACCAACAGATAATAACATATCTCCTTTACCAATCAATTGTTCCGCACCTCCTGTATCTAAAATCGTCCGCGAATCAATTTTTGAAGCTACTTTAAAAGCTATTCGCGCTGGGAAATTCGCCTTGATCACACCTGTAATAATATTAACAGATGGTCTTTGTGTGGCAATAATTAAGTGAATACCAATTGCCCGTGCTAACTGTGCTAATCGTCCAATCGGCAATTCAATTTCTTTACCTGCCGTCATGATCAAATCTGCAAATTCATCAATAACCAAAACGATATAAGGCAAAAATCGGTGTCCTTTATTAGGATTAAGGCGACGCTGAACAAATTTTTGGTTGTATTCTTTAATATTTCTAACATGAGCGCGTTTGAGCAAATCATATCTTGTATCCATTTCGATACAAAGCGAATTAAGCGTTGCTGTCACTTCGGACATTTCTGTCACAATTGGTTCAAATTCAGGAACATATCCTAAAAAGTGATTTTCTAATTTTGAATAAAGAGACAATTCCACTTTTTTAGGATCGACCAAAATCATTTTTAGTTGCGAAGGATGCTTTTTATATAATAAAGACATCAAAACAGTATTAATCCCTACTGATTTACCTTGTCCCGTTGCACCTGCAATCAATAAGTGAGGCATTTTTGCCAAATCCACAACAAATACTTCATTCGATATCGTTCGACCAATCGCAATAGGAAGATCCATTTTAACGCCTCTGAATTTTTCAGAATCTAAAACTTCTCTTAATCCGACAATCCGCGTTTTTTTGTTTGGCACTTCAATTCCGATAGTTCCACGCCCAGGAATTGGCGCGATGATACGAATACCTAATGCTGCTAAACTCAGCGCAATATCATCTTCAAGATTCTTGATTTTAGAAACCCTCACTCCTGGCGCAGGAATGATTTCATATAATGTAACGGTCGGGCCGATTGTTGCTTTAATTTTGATAATCTCAATTTTATAATTGAGTAAGGTTTCAATAATTTGATCCTTATTGGCTTCCAATTCTGCGCGATCAATTTCTAAATTATCATCATACAAATTCAATAATGAAACGATAGGATGTTCATAAGATCCTAAATCTAATGTTGGATCATACGGTTCGATAAGTTCCTTGTCTTCTGCTTCGATAGAAAGCGGCGGAGCTTTAAATTCCTCATCCCCTACTGGGCCTGTTTTATCCGTTTTAGGAACGACAATTTCTAATTCATCATCTCCTGCTTTTAAAGCCACTTTCGGTTTTCGTTCTGCTTTTTTATTAATATCCAAAAACTCAATCTCCCCTTGTTTTAGGAGTTTTCGTTTCATTTTCTCCGTTTCTTCATCCAGCTCTAAATTAGGCGTTTCGACCTCTCTCGAAGTAGGCACTAAAGTTTTTGGTTTCGGTTTCGACTTTCCTTTCTTAGGTTTCGGAGCAGTTTTTTCAGGCGGAACGTAATTTGTTTTTATTCTTACTAAATAACGATGATAACTTTTAGGTAAAAACCGTTCTAAGAATAATTTGATTTCATATAAAGCGCGGTCTTTTGTCCAATCATTAAAATCTGGATTATTCATCCAAATCAACGTGGCGATAATCGAACCGAAGATAATAATAAACGTTCCAAAAATGCCTAAAACTGATTGTAACCATTCATTAATCGCATCGCCAAACCAACCGCCATAAGGGAAATGAGCATCTCCTATAACAAAGCGCAAGAAAACAGACAGCCAAATCATAGCCAAAAATCCGTTTTTATAGCCTTTTTTTAATGGTTCTAAAGGGCGATCTAGAATAAGATTAGTACCTGTTCGGAAGAGTAAACCAACAAAAATGAAAGAAGGGAGACCTAGCCATTTATATAAAAATTGATGGGAAACTAATGCACCTAATCGACCTAGCCAGTTGTGGATTTCAATACCAAATTCTAGCAATAATGCCCAGTTAAACCGATCTACATAATTAAAATCCTTTTCCCAAGTAAAAACGTAGGAAGAGAAAGCAATGAATAAATAAATAGCTGAAATGACAGCGACCAAACCTAATAACTTAGGAAATCTCTCATCACCAAACTTAAATTTGATGTTGATTGGTTTTCTTCTTCTCTTTTGTGCCATATATTTTAATCAATCCCTCTATTAAATAATAACGAACGAATCTATAAATTTTCGTATAAATGAATATATCCTATTAACAAAAATACTAATTCTAAAACGGAAAATAGGAGTTCAAAGATA
>CAKZLL010000545.1 GCA_937125475.1 uncultured Saprospiraceae bacterium
TTTTACTCAAGCATTGCAGGTATCTGTGCTGGAATTTGGAATTTTCAGCTAAATTACTGATTATCAATCCGAACAACTCTATTATATACAGTATAATTTCCAATGATTTGATCTCCAGCTAAATCAGATATTGTAACAGTATAATTTCCTACTGAAATATTCGCTAAATCTTCCGTCACTGCTCCGTTGGACCAAGAAAAAACATAAGGTGCTGTTCCGCCCGTTGTTGTGATGGAAATATCACCATCAGAATTGGCACAAGTTGCACTATTTATATTATCAAGTGTGGCATTTAATGGTATTGTAGGAGCTACGCCAGAACAATTTATTGAAGCTTCCCAGCCTGGATTAGTCGTACTTTCATCTGCATAAAAAACAAAATGTAAACAAGTTCCTGATCCAGTAACTGTTCCTGGTGAATTTGTTCCACAATAAGTTCCAAGTAAAGTCGCAGAAGTACTTGAACCATCATAAATACTCAAACCATCATAAATACATGAAGCATCATATTCTATATCAAATGCGGTAAAATCCATTGTCATTGGATTCCCATTATCAGAACAAAAAGTTACAGCATAATTGTCAGAATCACTATAATTACTACCACTACCACCCGAATCATAAAAATTTCCAGAACAGGTATTAATAGTCTGTCCATTATAGGTATCAATTTCATAATCAGAAGATATAGGCAAAGCTCCACCACAACTAATAGTTGCTTCCCAACCTCCATCAGCAAAAATATCATCTGAATAAAATTCAAAATAAAGGCAAGTTCCAGAAGAGATAACTATACCAGGAGAAACACTACAATATGTACCTAGTAAAAGCGCAGAAGAGTTTGCACCATCATAAATTTTAAGTCCATCAAAAGCACATAAAGCATCATTTTCTACTAAAAAAGAGGTAAAATTAATTGTAATAGGATTACCGTTACTTGAGCAAAAAGCAACAGAGTAATTTTCATCATTACTATAATCACTACCACTACCGCCCGAATCATAAAAATTTCCAGAACAAACTGTTACGGTTTGTCCATTATAGGCATCAATTTCATAATCAGCATTAGGCACTTCATCAATTACGCTATTATTAGTCGTATAATTGCTAATACTTTTGGCAAATAAAGATAAATCCTTTACAAAGTTATCTTTAGCATTAGAAAAAGTGGTTAAGGATATAGAAGAAGTTTCTACTATATCTTCTGTTACATAAAAACCAAAACCTGTAAAGGCTAATAATGGAATTAATATTAAAAATTTTATTCTTCTATTCATCTTTCTTGTTTTTGTTTTGCTTTTGTTTTGCTTTTGTCTTAAATTTAGAGATAATTATTCATAAAGTACTTTATAAGTATTTATACTTTATGAATAGTTACTTTAAAACTTAGAGAGTATATGTATAATATAAAGGAAATCTGGGTTTATTGATTTCAATTATTAGGTATGCTTTATTTCAAAAAGATATTATTAACAACTACAATTTTATATAAAAAAAGCAATTTATATAGAGTTTAAGTATAAAATCCCCAAATATTTACTTCTGACATTATAATAGTGAAATAGTTTCTTTCTTAATTTCTAAAAATCATATAAGAATAGCACATTCTATTTAATAGATTGTCATTATTTTTTATTACTTATATAAGGATAAAGTATTCAACTTCTATTCCATTTTTATTTTTTATTAAAAAATTACTCTTCTATCTATTCATAACAGCTCGACAATTTTAGTAATTAAACTGTTCCAAAAGGTGTCTTAAAATTTATCCAAAACACACCCATCAACTCAAATAATCAATTAATTATCAACATTTTACACAAAAAAATACTTTTTAATTCCATGTCAAAAAACAGGAATTTTCAATATAAAAAAAAATCTTTTTCATGATTTAATTCAAGAGAAATCAGGGCTATTTTGGGGAAAAATCTTAAATATAAATCTAAAAAGAATTAAAACCACTTAAATATACTTGATTTTAATTTGATATTTTTATTACAAAGAAACTAATAATCACCTCTTTGCTGATTATTAGAATAGTTTTTACTAAAGCCCAATTTCAGTAATTAAAGTCAATTTATAATTATTTGAAGATCAAAAGAATTAGTTATAAATCTTCTTCTGATCTTTTTTTAATGTAACCAAACCAAAGATAGTCCCAATTCCCATTAGTGAATAAATATATAAAGAACTGGTCATAACACTCAATTGATTTAAAATTAAGATGTTAATAATTGTAATTAAAAAATCAATACAATTCACTATTATCAATGCACTACCTTTAATTTCAAGGACTGCATTTTGGGCTATAAGTGCTAAAAATAACGAAAAAGCAGCTATAACAGCCATATTCTAAAAGAGGGAAAATGCTAAAAAGATTAGAAAAAAACAAAATAAAAAAAAATAAAAAAAACGATCAATGAACAAATAACCGATAAAAATAATGCTGTAAAAACAGTTTGTTTTGTTCCAAATCGTTCTGATAAATAACCTCCTATGAGGCAAAAAACGCAAGCATAGCCTAGTTCTATTGAGTGTTTTCAACGAAGTCATTCAAAAGAAAGATTTTATATGCATTGTCTTTAATTGAAATGCATATAAATATCTTTTGTTACCAATTGTCCATTAATCCAACTAGCTCACTTTTACATTTAAAATAAAACCAACTTTAAAAACATTATCAATACTAATACGCGAATCCTTTTTAAGCATTTTGCGCAGGCGTGAGATAAAAACATCAAAACTTCGACCTAAGAAATAATCATATTCTCCATAAATTTGTTGAACTGCATCTTCTCTACGCAAGATTTGATTCATATTTAAACACAATAAACGAAGTACTTCGTTTTCTTTCTCAGTGATGCGATGAGGTGTATTTTCATAAGAAAGCTCTTGCAATTTGTAATCAAAATAATAATCACCAATCTCAAATTGTGTAGGAATTACCGCAGTTTCTGTCAATGAAGAACGGCGCAAAACAACCGTAATTTTGCATAACAATTCTTCTTCATCGAAGGGTTTTGTAATATAATCTTCCGCTCCAAGTGAATAACCTTGCAAACGATCTTGCTTCATATCGCGAGCTGTTAGAAAAATAAAAGGCGTTTTCTCACAAACTGTTCTGATTTTCTTAGCCAATGTAAAACCGTCAATTTTGGGTAACATCACATCAATAAGGCAAAGATCAAAATTACCTTTTTGAAAATAAGAAAAACCAGAAAGACCATCTCGACATAGTTTTACTTCATAGCCTTCTAGCTCCAAAAACTCCATCAATAAAAAACCTAAATTCAAATCGTCTTCTATTATTAGTATCTTCTTTTTCATTCGCGTATTTTGATTATTGATGTCTTAATTCTATGACTTTATCCCTTACTAGAAGTCGGCAAAAACAAATCAAATCGACTGCCTTGCTTTAATTCACTCGCAATATTTACCATTCCTTTGTGCCGTTCCATAATCATTTTGACGTAAGCCAATCCTAAACCAAAGCCCTTTTGCTCATTTGGATTACCTGTTTTTATTCGCTGAAATTTATCAAAAACTAAGTGATGATTGCATTTGCTGATCCCGATTCCATTATCTTCAAAAACCACTTGAACGCCTTTTTCTTGTTGCGTCAATTGAATGTTAACTTGAGGATCTTGTTCCGAATATTTTAAGGCATTGTCTAGCAAATTCCTAAATACATTGCCCAAATGAAAGCGATCACCTTTGATTCTCCAATCTGCTCCATTTTTAATAATATTGACCTGAGCGTTTTTTTCCTTAATCTGCATTTCCATGTCTTGGATAGTGCTGGTGAGTAATGCATCTAACTCAATCGGCTCTGTTTGTAATTCATAATTATTCCCTTCCATTTTGGCCAAATTCAAAAATCGTTCAACCTGTTTTAAAAGTTGTTCGTTTTCTCTTTTTATAATTGAAACGTATTTATTTTGTCCTAAGCTTTTTTCTTTTTTAACCAAAAGGCTTGTCGCTAATCGAGTGCTAGCGAGCGGTGTTCGGAACTCATGCGCCATATTATTAAAAAAGTCAATATTAATTTGACTAATACGCTTTTGATGAATTAACGTACGATTTGCCCAAAGCAAAACTGCCACGATAAATAACAAAATAACGATGGAAGCAATCAGCATAAACATCATTTTGCCCAAAATATATTTCTCTTTATCTTTAAAATCAATGCTGATTTGTTCACCAAAATCATTCTCTGCACTCACAAATGGCGTAACAGAACAACTCATCATAGAAGGTTTAACATCTTTTTGTGATAGTTCTAATTCGTAAGGCAAATTCACATTATAAAACGATAAGGATTGATTAATCGAAGCATCCAAACGATCAATATTATTAGCTGTAACACCTGAAATATTCGCGCAGCTAGCATTGACTTCAATCGTCGTGTTATCATCCAAATTCTCAACTGCCGAACATAATGCCATTTTCACTCGATGATTAAACGCCTCTTCTATCAAATCATGGGACTGCCTCATCCATTGAATTTGAATAATGATCAGCGCTATTACCGCGATTGTAGAGGCGATCATGATTGTATTGACTTTATTAAATACCATAAATAGAGAAGTTTTTCATTATTCTATTGTTTTATTGCTATTATTGTTCCATTGTTTTATTTTACAAAAAAACGCTTTTTTTCAATGCAATGCTATTGATTAACAGGTCGTTAACATCTACAAGAATAAATCAAGCACAATTTCCTTTTATGTTTTAATTTTTGCATTGTTTAAGGCTTCGATAGTTTTCGCGATTTTATTGATTTTATCGAAATTTAAAGTGATGGTATCCGCATGATAATCAATATCTCCATCTAGCAAATACTTCATGACTTTATGATAGATATTTAATGGCTTTTCATCCTTCAACAATTCTTCCCTTGACTGTTTAATAGCTCTCATTTTTTCAAGATACTCAATGATTTTTTCTGCGACATCGACACCCGTTATTTTAGTCACGCCTACTAATGAAGGGCATGAGTTGACCTCTAGAATATAAGATTTATTGGTCTCTGCATCTCTCATTATATCAACACCAGCCACGCCTAAGCTAAGAATTTGAGCCGCTTTAATCGCCATTTTTTCTTCTTCTTCACTTAATTCTACAGGAATAGCTTCTTTTGAAACGGTATAATTTGAACGAAAATCTCCTGTTATACTCATTCGTTTCATAGATGCAACAACCTGACTACCAACTACAAAAGCCCTTATATCACTTTTTTTTGCGCCAGCTTCTGAGCTTTCAATAAATTCTTGCAAGATTAAATTAGCCTTGAGTTCTTCCAATACATTCAAAGTTGTAGCACCAGCCAATTCAGTCTCAAGCATGAAAACACCTTGTCCTAATGAACCTCGTTGAAGCTTGCCAACGACTGGAAGTCCGCCAACGGTATTCATCAAATAATTAAAGTCACTTCGGTAAGTTTTTTGAATAAATGTAGTTTTCGGACTAGGAATTTTTGCTTTAGAAAGCAGTTGAGTAGTTAGTATTTTATCCGAAGCATTCAACATTCCATTGGCACTTATAGCCGAAAAAATATTCATGTTTTTATGTAAATGCCTAACAATTGTTACTGCATATTCGCCGCCACCGCTCGTTCGAGGGATGACTGCATCAATATTTTCCTTATAGATTTCCTCATTTTTAATATATAATTTATCCACTCCTTTTCCATCCGAACAATGGATATATAAATCATGTGGACTATAAATAATAGGTGTGTGATGGCGCTTTTCGCACGCTTCCTTTAAGTATTTTGTACTTAAACTATTAGCATTTGTTGCTAAAATTAAAATATTCATGATTGAAGTTTTAAACGTTGTATGACTTGATAAGTCACGTCATGTGAACCCAAAATTACTAATTATAACGATTTCTAATAATCAGTATAAATTATTTTCGTCTCCTCTTATATACTTCATTCACAACTCATTAACACCTAAATAACATCTGTAAAACAGCGCAGTATGATGATTAAACCTACTTTTGTAGTATCAATAATTAATTAATCATAAAATAATTTATACGATGAAAAATTTAGGAATGGTGTTCGCTTTAATGATTGCTTTCAGTTTTAGTTTTAGTCAAGTACAAGCACAATCTGGAAGATGTGCAGGGAAAACCTCAAAAAAATGTGTCCCAACGATGTGCAAAAAAACGGCTGATCAAGCAACCAATCAGGTTTCAAAAGCAGGAACTTTGGTTCGTTTAGGAGACAAAACAACCACTGAATCAGCAACATGTAACAAGCTTTGTTTTCCTGGATGCTGCGCTTTACCTTGTGCTAAAAAAGGAACTGCTGTTAAAATGTCTGCTACTGCAAAAACAGTCAGTAACAAAACGAAAAAAACATCTTGCGCTCCTGCTTGCTCTAAAAATAAAAAGGTAAATAATAAAGTAAACACAACAAAAAAGACTAAAAAAGTAGTATTAAATCAATAAAATAAATAGCAAATTTACGTTATCATAAAAATGCACAATGTTATGATAACCAGTATTTTAATTAGTTGTCAATAGTTCATAAACCTATCAAATTAAATTTGACAGAGGATTTTATAAAATAGCATTCATTTTGCTATTTTGTAAAATTCTCTTTTATTTTTTAACATCATCAGAAATCCAATGCCCATCTAAAAAATCGCTATTCCAGCCCATTTTTTTGCAAAGTAGCGGCAACAAATCAGCGATTTCATTTTCCGCGTTTGGCTTCTGACCTTGAATATTTTTTAAAACTAATTGATAAGGTAGTTTTTCTTGATAATCGTAAACCCCTGTTTTTTCTTGATAAGCTTTTTGTGCAATGTATTCAAAACCAGCATAATCGGAGAGCTGAATGTCTTGATTTTTAAAATCAGCTATGAAAATTTCTAAAAATTCAGGATCATCTAATGTTTTTTTAAAGATACGTTGACCTTGAAAAATGAGCCAATAACGGAAATGTAAAAAGGAAATTTCACCGTATTCATTAGTCAATACGGCATGAGCTGCCCAAAGATCCGCAAAATTAGCTTTATTAAGCAACCAAAATAAGACTTTATCAAATTTGAAAATATATTTCAATTCAAGTTTAGCTAAGTTAGCTATCAATTGATTGATTCGCAAACGCGGAGATATTTTCTCTTTATTAACCTCTTTGACTAAAGTCCAAAATACTTGCTCATTCATCGTTGTACCTGATACATTTTGATTTGCTATAAATATAAGTTTTTTTTAAAAATTATTATCGTTTATCTTCTTATAAGTAGTTGGACAAATTTAAACGAACAATTGCACCGCTACTTTAGTGCGGTGATAGTAGGGCATTAAAAATATCG
>CAKZLL010000546.1 GCA_937125475.1 uncultured Saprospiraceae bacterium
GAAGCTGTACCTTGTCCAACTGCTGCACTATCAGAAGTTGCAGAAGCTGTTAAAGCAAGTGCATCAGGCTGATTGATTGTAGCTGTTTCAGTAACAGAACAGTTATTAGCGTCAGTGATTGTAACTGTATAAGATCCAGCAGCTAAAGTCGCACTAGACATATTACCAACACCAGCAGCAGACCATGCAAAGTTATAAGCACCTGTTCCGCCATTAGCATTAAGCATTACACTACCATTATCACCATTACAAAGTGCATCAGTAATAACTGCGTTACCAGCGATTAATGCTGGCTCTGTCAAGTTAACACTAGTTGTAGTCATACAACCATTTGCATCAGTTACAGTAGCAGAATAAACATCAGCTGATAAACCACTTAAGCTAGTAATTGCATTACCAGCACCATCTGCCCAAGCAAAAGTATAAGGAGCAGTACCTCCACCAACAACAGGAGCAAGAGAACCAGTATCACCATTACAAGCGATTGCTTGATCTACATTAATAATAGATAATAAGAAAGTAGGTTCAGCTACAGTGTAAGTTTCCACTTTTGTACAGTTACTACCATCAGTGATTGTTACGGTATAAGTACCACCAGTCAAACCAGTAAGGTTGGCTGTTGTATTATTATTACTCCACATATAAGTGTAAGTACCATCACCACCAGTTACAGCAAGAGAAATAGCACCATCATTACCACCATTACCAGAGTTACAAGTTGCATCTGTGATAGTAGGCATTGAAACGATAGCCGCTCCTTCAGTAATTGTTTGGTTGAATATACCTTCACAATTATTAGCATCAGTTACAGTTACAGTATAAGCACCAGCCATAATATTGGTAAGATCTTGAGTAGTATCACCATTGCTCCACATATAAGAATAAGGAGCAGTTGCACCAGAGATTGTTAAATCTATTGAACCAGTTGCACTACCATTACAAGTAACATTTGTACTTGAAATCGAACTACTATAACCAGAAGGTTGTGTAATTGTGTAAGTATCTGTTGCTGTACAGCCATTTGCGTCAGTAACTGTAACCATATAAGAACCAGCAACTAAACCAGATTGGTCTTGAACTGTGATTAAGTTATCCCAAACATAACCATAACCACCAGCACCACCAGTAACAGTTAAGTCAATTGCACCATCTGTTCCTAAGAAACAGCCAGTATTTGAAATTGCAGTAGTCAATGTCATTGCAGGATCCATGATAGTAACAGAGTCTAAAGTTGAATCACCTGCTGCATCCGTAATTGTTACATAGTAAGTACCAGCACCAAGGCTAGTTGTTGTATCAGTTGTACTACCACCAGCATTAGCATCCCATTGATAAGTATAAGGAGAAAGACCTCCAGTACCAACTGCCATAGCTGTACCATTCATATCGCCAGAACAAGCAATCGGAGCAGTTACCATACTGTTTCCAGCAAGAGGCGTACCGATGAAGAAGTTATCTAAATCTAAGTAATAATCGCTTGTACCTTGCCATGTAGCAGCCATACGAACTACAATAGTTTGACCAGCATAGTTAGAAAGGTCATATTGCATTGTCGCATAATTAGCAGATGTAACGTGATTACTAGAATCTATCACAGCAATAGTGGTAAATGTTGCACCACAATCAGTTGAGATTTGAACTCTTAATGAATCATCTTCTAAAGCAGTTCCTACTGTACCAGCAGAATAATTAGTATATCTATAATCAAATTTTAATACATTACCAGTAACTATTGATCCTACCTTCGGTAAATCAGTAGTGAAATTACTAGTACCAGTACTATACATATTTCTATAAATCACACGAGATTGTGAATTATGAACATTGTTTCCAATACTACCATTATAAGACCAATCAGCAGGTAAACTAGTACCAGCTTCAAAGTTTTCAGCAAAAGGTACAGTATAAATAGGAGCCGTTGTTACAGTTCCTGCTAATGTATCATTACTATTATCGCCATCTGTAGCAAGAGCTGTATAAGCTACAATATCATAATCACCTGATGCTGATCCGTCATAAGTAGTTGCAAAAGTATAAGTCTTAGTTGAATCCGCAGCTAATGTACCTGTCCAAGTTGCAGTAACTGGTGTTCCACCATTAACTGTATAAGCAACAGGAATACTAGTTTGTGTTAATTTACCAGTATTAGTAATATCAACAGTGATTTGTTGTGCTGTTTGGCAACTAGCTGTTGATGTGATTATGCCATTAGAAATAGCTACATCATTATCAATACGTTCTTTAACGATAACATTATCTAATACAAGTCCATCAGAATTAGTAGGGAAGTTATCTTCTTGACCAAAACGAACTTGGAAAGAAGAAGAAACTGTCTGACCAGCAGCAGTTAGTAAAGCATCTATATCGAAATATCCAGCAGTTGTAAACGATGTACTATTCGTAGTACTCCAATCATAAATACCCACCCAAGTATCTGAATCATTACCTCTGATCCATACACTATCTGTTGCATGAGGTTCATCACCAACATCAGCGAAGTCAAAGAATAATTCTAAATCAGTTGAAGCAGTATAATTGCTTAAATCAAGTGTAAGTGTTAAATAATTTTTAGTAAGTGTTCCACTAGGATCTACATCTAATGTAGCAGTACCAGGAACATAAGAATCAGCACCAGTAC
Source organism: uncultured Saprospiraceae bacterium (assembly GCA_937125475.1). GTDB lineage: Bacteria > Bacteroidota > Bacteroidia > Chitinophagales > Saprospiraceae > CAKZLL01. Next base: position 2,639 of record CAKZLL010000546.1, read on the forward strand.
GTACTCGACCATCAGGATGATCTGTTTCAAAAGTCCATTTGTGATTTGTACTACAAATTACATTACCTGAACCTTGAAGTGTTACATCATCATTTTCAAAGTCTTCTTTAAATGGTAAAGTTGCTGCGGTGAGTGCTGCACAAGCAGTAGTGAAACTATAAGGCCCAGCCCAGCTACTAGTATTAGCACCGCAATTAGCCTGTACATAAAATTCATAATCTGTATCAGCCATTAAGCCAGATATTTGATAAGGATTACCATTAACAGTAGTCATCGTACCATTACCAAGCATAAATCCAGCCGTATCGTATTCAATATTCCACATGGTAGCTGTACCATTTTCTGTCCAACCTAATGTCGCACTATCTGCTTGTAGATTAGTAACAACTCCAGCAGTAGGAGGTACACAAGCAGGAGGAGCAACTACATTGAAGGTATAATCTTCTGTTTCACTTCTAGTACCTGGACTACAAGCATCTGGATCAGAAGAGTTATAATCACAGGTAGCTCTCATTCTATAAGCACCTATTGCTGTACCAGCAGGTACAGTAATCGTACCTGATGCTGAGGAGACATAGCCTCCAGAGGTATAGACTTTTTCGCCAGCATCATCAAAGTCAAGGTCATTATTCCAATCGACCCAAACATTAACACCAACAGTAGTTCCTACTAAGGTTGTTGTAAAATTAATAGAAGCACCTGTATATTGACTAACAGACGATGCTGTAGAATCTAGATAACCACCAGCAGCATAACCAGAACCTGTATTTGAAATATTAGTACTACCACCTGTAGTAGTAAAATCATCAAAATAAGAACCGGAATTAGTTGAAGAGACTTGACAATATCCTGTATAGAAGCTAGAAGGTCCAGTCCAAGCACTAGTATCACCAGCACCACAATCTGCTCTTACATACCAATCGTAACTGGTATTAGCCATTAAACTTGATAAGCTGTGAGGATTAGCCGTTACACCTGAAACCAATGTACCAGTACCTTGAGTATAACCACTTGCACCATATTCAATATCCCATTTAGCAGCAGTACCAGCTTCTGTCCAACCTAAGTCAACAGAAGTACTAGTAAGATTAGCAGTAGTCAAACTTAGAGGTGAAGGACAAGTAGGTGTCGCTTCCATTCTCAAATCATCAAAATTGATATACCAAGGAGAACTAGTAGCTACTACATGAATCCCCATGTTGTAAGTACCAGTAGTTGTTGGTGTAAAGGTTGCTGTATATTTTGTGTATCCTGTATTGGTAGCTCCAGAGACTGCTGTACCAATAGCTATGGTCATATCAGAACTCGTCTGTCCAGCACCCATTTTAGTCTCTAAAGTTGTCCAACCACTCAAACCATCTGTCTTGTAGTAGAAAGAGAAATCATAAGATGTACCCATTACTAAATCAAAGGAAGGTGTGAATAACCAGTCATCGGCGGTCCAATTAGTATAAATATAATTTGAGCCAGAGTTTGGTCCTCGGTTATTATTACCTGTTGTACCACTTGTTGCCCAGTCACCAGTTTCTACCATACAATCTGGTATAACACCAGATCCTGTGGAAGTCATCGATTCAAAATTTTCTGTCCAAGGTAATGTCTCTGATGCACATAGAGTAGTGAAACTATATGGACCAGCCCAAGCACTAGTATCCGAAGCACTACATGCAGCTCTTACATAAAAATCATAGGTTGTATTCGCTGTTAAACCATTTAAGGAATGAGGGTTAGTCATTGTATTTACAGGCGTACCTGAATACTGTGAAAAACCACTTGCACCCCATTCTATATCCCAAGTTGTTTCTGTCCCACCAGCTGTCCAGCCCAAACTAGCACCAGTACTAGTAGATGTAGCTGTTAAAGTAGTAGGAGGAAGACAAGAAGGAGCAGCAGGAACAACAATTGCAAAAGAAGCTTCTAATTCGGTTGTACCTGGTGGTTCCCATGAACCACTAGCATCGGTATCAGTACCATCATCTGGAGTAACTCCGCCATTATTACCTATCACAGATCCATAAGCTGTAATAGAAATCAGAGTACCATCCCAAGCATCAGCATATTTGTCATAACAATTAACATAATAAGTACCAGGAGCAAGAGAAACCATTTCATTGGTTAATAATCCTTGACCATCGCCGTATGTACCATTACCTTGAGCCCATGCCACAGTGCCTGCACCATTAGCCATAGTTGTAATACTTACCCATTTTTCAGTGGCATAAAGACCTCCTGAGGTAGTGATACTAATTGTACTTTGTCCTATCAATGCTACACTAAGCAAAGAGACCAAAGTAGATAAGAGAAGTAAACGTATTCGTTTCATAAATTAAGTAGAATTTATTAAAAAATAAAATAATGTAAATGAATTATATACTTGAAATAAAGCTGTTTGAGCTTTAAAGTATTTATTAACTAATAAAGTTATGTTTTTGGAAAAAGGAAAAATAATCAATGCAATCAATTATTTTTTTAGATTTATGGGGGAATAATTATACCTAGCTTTTATGTCACAAAATTTCAAGTAGAAAACCATTTATTTAGGGAAATTATAGCTTTATTTTAATATTTTATTATTTGCTAATATATTTTTTTAATTGTTATGTGTTATGTTCTGGTTATTAATTAAGTAAAATTTAGACATATTTTATACATTATAATATTAAAGCGTTCTTTTGATGATTCTTAATATATCTATTCTTCTTATAATCAATGATTAATGTAACATATATGTATTTTTTATGTGACAAAGTAGGTGTCAGGTGTCAGGAGCGATGCGTCAGGAAACCTCTGACCCCTGACCCCTGACACCTGACACCTCACGCCTGACACCTCGCCCCTAAATCGGTCGAATTTTAATATTTTTAAACCAAACTTTATCGCCGTGATCTTGAAGGGCAATCTTTCCTTTTTTGGCTTGACCAAATGCCGCGTCTGGCATATTGGCTTTACTAAATTTGGAGTTCTCAACCATTTCATTCCATTTGTTTGTCCACATTTCAAATTCAACAACTTTATGCCCATTCAGCCAATGTTCGACTTTTCCGTTATTGATTTTTAATCGGACTTTATTCCATTGTCCAGCAGGGCGAACCGTTTCATATTTACATTCTATCAAGTCGTATAAATCGCCTGCTCGGTGTTTCCTAATTCGTGCATCTGGATGACAAGTATTATCTAAAACCTGCATTTCTACGCCTGTTAGCCAAGTTGAATGATATTTTTCCGCTTCCACAACATTATAAAAAATACCACTATTTCCACAATCTGCTATTTTCCATTCTAATTCTAAAACGTAATTTTGGTAATCTTTATCCGTTACAATATCTCCATATTTGCCCTTTGTCGGTGTAAAAGCTAACGCATCGCCTTGTACTGACCAAGCACTTTCATTAAGTTGTTTTTTATAAATATGCCAGCCCGTTAAATCCTTACCATTAAATAATAATTCCCAACCTGCTTTCTTTTCGCTATCCGTTAAACTATTAGAAGGAAAAAACGGTGTAGGCTGAACATTTCCTGCGCTTTCACTAATATTATTCATCGTGTACCAAGTTTCGGTTGTCCAAAGTTGATGTTCTTTTTCGCTGACGAAATGATTGTTTAAGTGAACATAATAAACGTGTTTTTCTTTCAAATTATCAATTTCTAAAAAGATACGTTTACGATCTTTTGAAACAGAAGCGGATTTGACAGTCATTTCTTTTTCGTCCATTTTTGGACCGCCATAATTAATGGTTGGTTGATACCACCATTCTTTGACTTGGAAATCTTCCGTGTTCCAGCCATCTCTTTCTTTCAATGGCTCAGTAAACTCAATTTCTAAACCATTGGATTTCGCACGAACTGCGAGCATTTCAAAAGTCGATTTTTTATTATACACCAATCTTTGTAGTCCATAATATAAACCACCTTCATGTCCCCAATTACCCGTAGAGCCGATGCCTCCAGTATATAATGCGCCATCTGGTCCCCAGCACAAACGATTTACGCCAGCTTCCAAGCCTTGCGTAAATCTAAACAATGCGCCTTGATATTCGCCTTTCACTTTTTCTACAAAAACGCGTTTCACACCACCATGAGTGACTTCGCCGTGTATCATTTGCCCTTTATAAGGCCCATCATTGATATAAGACATTTGGCTAGGCGAATTACCAATTTCATCTTGTGGTAACCAAACTACAGGCTGAGTTTCTACCAGATCGGCTGTACCTACTGGATCAACTGAGTGCGAGCCATACCAAGCCCCTTTTTTGACATGAACAATCTTGCTCGAAGGCAGCCAATCACCTTGATTATCTGCTACAAATAGCTCTCCATCTACACCGATTCCAATGCCATTTGGTGTGCGAAGTCCGTGTGCCAAAAATTCAATTGTACCTTTATCTTTAGAAATTTTGAAAACCTTTCCTCTATCTTGAATTTGCGGACTAGAACTCGCGCCTCCTGCCTCGATTGCAGTTGCTAATGTTCCGAAAAAATGCCCATCTTTATATGCCAAACCAAAAGCAAATTCATGGAAATTGGCAGAAACACGCCAAGCATTGCTGACGGTTTG
>CAKZLL010000547.1 GCA_937125475.1 uncultured Saprospiraceae bacterium
GCAATGTTATTTGATTAAATTTTACGAAAAATTTGGCTTTAAAGTCGCTAGCGAAGTACATTTAGAAGATAATATTCCTCACATAGAAATGATCTATGAATTTTGATAGAGAAATACGAAATGAATAAAAATGTCATATACCATAAAATTGCCTCAATTTGAAGGCCCATTTGATTTGTTGCTTTTCTTTATAGAAAGAGACGAATTAGATATATATAATATACCTATTGCCAAAATTACCACTGATTTTTTGGAATATATCAAGATGATGGAGGCAATGAATATTGATTTGGCAAGTGAATTTATTCTAGTTGCTGCGACGCTCATGCGGATAAAAGTTAAAATGCTTTTGCCACGTAAAGAAATTGATGAACTAGGAAATGAGATTGATCCTCGTGAAGAACTCGTTCAGCGTTTGATCGAATATAAACGCTATAAAAGTGTAATTGATGACTTGAAAGTCCTTGAGAATAATCGACAATCAAAAAATATTCGAGGTAATGTAAAAAAAGAATTGAAGCAATTAGCGAATAAAGCTTTAGTTGATGCTGAATGGGAAACGTTGACTTTATTCAATTTGTTAAAGACTTTTGAGAAAGTCGTTAAAAGGATGGAAGAAAATGAAAAAAGACAGCAAAGCCATTTTGTTGTTAGGTATAATTACACATTAGCAAATCAGCAAAAAATCCTAATTAGGTTAGTAACTACTGCGAACAAAAGTGATTTTATTCAATTATTTGAATTATGCGAAAGCCGTATTCATGCGATTTTTCGATTTTTAGCTTTATTAGAACTCATTCAGCAAAATCGATTAGAGATTATTAATGGAGAAGGAATTAACAATTTTTGGATAGAATTGCCTAAAAAACGAATAAGTTCTGAATAAAAAGGCAAAAAAATAAGGATGTGATACTTCACATCCTTAAAAGTTTAGATATAAGGGAAAATCAGTAAATATGAAAGTTTAGAATAGTAAATATATAAAGGGTATTAATAAAATCTTCATTTTGTTTTTCTTGATTATAATATGACGGTAGGTGTATGTACGTGACTAGCCACAAAAAAAATCTTATTTCACACATTAAAAAAAGTGTCGTTATTGATTTGAAAAATAAGGCGATTAATTTACTTTTAGATATTTAATAAAATATACCCTAGCGAAAAATCCACTAAATCTTGAGGAATATTTTTTTCATAATTGACTTCAAAAGTGATTTCTACTTCATATTTTAAATTAGTCAAATAAAAGTTATTTATAAAAATAAAAGACTGAAAATCAGTGTGATTGCGCTTTATGGATTTTTTTATTATATGTTTTTGGGGAAAGTTATTGGTGGGAATCTAAGTTGTTTTATAATTTCCTAATATTCCTTTGCCAAATCCGATAAAATGATCTACCTTCATAGCCTCATCGTCAGTATCAATCAGTTTTTGGGATTATAATTGAAAATGATTTACTGACATTATTACACACTAATTTTATAGAACTATAATATTTTATTTAATAACAAATAATTTTTTGGCTTGAATTTACATTTGCCACAAAAATGTAGTTTTAGCTTTTTTTAAATAAAATTAGATTTGTTAAAAATAAATCCACACCCATTCAATAAATATTAATCTTATTAAGAATTTGTTAACATTTTGTCAAAAAAATGTTAAATAAATTATAAAGGCTTTATAATATTCTATTTTTTGCTAAAAAAGCATCATATTATTGAGTTTTTTTAAAAAATTCTTGTTTTTCAAAAAAAAATCTTATCTTGCGATAAATTTCTTAGTTATTATTATTTAATCAAAACAAAATTTCCCAACTTATGAGAAAGTTACTTAGTTTATTGATGGTATTGTTCTTTGTTGCTGCTTTAACTTCTTGTGGCGGTGGTGAAGCTACTGATCCTGGTACTGATGATGTAGATACTACTACTACTGTAGATACTACTGCAAATGATCCTGCTCCAGTTGAGCCTGATACTACTGATGGTGGTGATGCTGAAGGTGATGCTCCTGCTGAGGGTGATGGACACTAGTCGAAAAAAAAATCGAACAAATAATAAAAGGCTTACCTATATCTAGGTAAGTCTTTTTTATATAAAAATGGGCTAATCAATATAACTTGATTTAGCCCATTTTCAATTTTTGAAATGCTTTAGGAATGTGTAAAAAATAACTTATTCTTTGCACGTTCTTTACTTTATTAATTTCGTTTTGACCAATAATTGGAGATTGTCATTCCTGCTAATAAGTGCCAAATGCCCCACCAACCTGCAATCATTGCCATACTACCCATTCCGTCAAAGAATGCAAAGATAAGAATTAGCGCTACACCTGAATTTTGAATACCCGTTTCAATTGTGATCGTTCTTCGGTCTGCGTCTTTTAGTCCAAAGAGTGTTGCCCAAGAATAACCTGTTAGAAAAGCAATCGTATTATGTGCGAGTACTAGAAGTACAACGTATTTGACATATTTCAAGAAGAAATCGAAATTCAGGATAAAGGCAATTAAAATATAAGCTGCGAAAATCAGAATTGAACCTATTTTGATTGGTTGTCGAATTTTAGCAGTTAATTTGGGATAGCGATTTGCAAAGGTCATTCCGACTAGAATCGGAAGCCCTAAAATTAAGACAACCGCTTGAACCATGTCCATCGGCTCAAGATTGATTGTTTGTAATAATGCTGCTGCTGGCTCGTATTGCCCAGCCCAAAAGGTGAAAATAAATGGGGTGAAAAATAATGCACCAATATTAACAAAAGCTGTTAAACTGACCGAAAGAGCTACATTTCCTTTTGCCATTGAACTCATAAAATTAGAGGTATTGCCTCCTGGACAAGCTGCAATCAAAAACATCCCAAGCGCAAAACCAGGATAAGGATTGATAATACTAACCAAAATAAAAGTGATGAGTGGCAATAAAATTAACTGACTAGACAAGCCAATGAAGATCAATTTTGGCATTTTCACTAATCGTTTAAAATCCTCCATCGTCAAATCTAAGGCAACACCAAACATAATAAAGCCTAATGTTATATTCAATAAGGTAAGGCTTTCGGGCGAGAAATTAAGTCGTACTAAGTCTAAAGCTTCCATTTGTTGTCATATTTATTAGGTACAAGTGATAGCTAATGTACAGAATTTTATAATGAATTCATCTTATTAAAAAATAAAATCAATTTTAATCTGCTTTATAAACCAGTATTATTGTTTTTGGATAGCTTCCATTTTTTGTTTCATTTCATCTGAGCGTTTTTTCATCGCTTCTTTATCATCTACGACTTCTAATATTTTCTCTACTTCTTTTCTATTCACTTCGACCAAGGTTGTTTCTTGCTCTTTCCCTGATATTGTATAAGAAATCGTGCCTTCAAAAGAACTTTGCGCAAAAATAATGGTTGTCAAAAAAAAGAAACAGCATAAACTTTGTATTGTCTTCATCGTTTTTCAATTAGATAATCTAAAAAATAGCTCAGAATGTTTCTTTAAATTTGGTCTCTGAATAGATATTTCACAAGTACTATATCCTAAATGATGTTTCTAAGGAAATGCGCCTTTACAAAGGGGAAGTTCCTTTATTTTTTAGTTAAATGCAATCATTTTTTAGTTAAAACCAAGAATTATGACAAAATATTACTTACTCTTATTTGCTTTTATGGTCGTTATTGCGGCTTGTTCACTACCTGCAAATACTTACAAACCTGCTGGGAACTTTGATGTTAATAGATTATCAAAAGCACCTGATTATACAAAATTGCAATATTGGGCAGCTCATCCAGACAAGCGAGATAATGCCGATAGTTTGCCCGCAAGTCATCTAAAAGATGTGCAAGCAAACTCGGAAGTTGACGTGTTTTTTGTGTATCCAACCATTTATACAGGCAATAAAAAAACACAAAAAAAATGGAATGCAGATGTTGATGATATAGCACTCAACAAAGAAATTGACAATTCTACGATCTTACACCAAAGTAGTGTTTTTAATGGTACTGGAAAGGTCTATTCTCCGCGTTATCGTCAAGCCCATATTAATGTCTATTATGAAAAAAAACGCCTAGCTGATGCCGCTCAAGCTTTTGATATAGCGTATTACGATGTAAAAACAGCGTTTGAATATTATCTCAAAAACTATAATAATGGTCGTCCTATTGTTTTGGCAGCTCATAGTCAAGGAACTAATCACACAGAGCGTCTATTGAAAGAATATTTTGATGGAAAGGCGTTGCAAAAACAGTTAATTGCGGCTTATTTAGTTGGAATGCCGATTGTAAAAGACAGTTTTAAAACCATTCCGCCTTGCATTACTCCTGAACAAACAGGCTGTTTTTGTTCGTGGAATGCTTATTCCAAAAATCATTACCCTAAGAAATGGGAATTTGATTTAAAATATGCCACAGCAACCAATCCTATTAATTGGACAATCGAGGGAACTTACGCTAGTCGGGAGGAAAACAAAGGTGGAGTAATGCGTGATTTCACGATCAAAGAAAATCTATCTGATGCAAAAGTCAAAGATGGAATGGTCTGGATTGGTAAACCTAATGTTACAGGAGCATTTTTCTTGCGTACCAAACGTTGGCATTATGCAGAATATAACCTGTTCTATATGAATATTCGAGAGAATGCACAATTAAGGGCGAAAACATTTCTGAATTCATTGTAAGAAATCCTTCCTTTCTTGGGTTCTTTGACAATTTTTGCCAAAATGAACATTTCAATACATCCAATGGGGCATGACTCATTGGACGAAAATGGCAAAAATTGTCAAAGAACTTTTTTTAAAATTTAAACACTTCTGAAATCTGATCTGCGACCATCTGCGAACCTTGAAGAGGTTTGTGTCATCTGCGTTCCCATTTTTTTAGCTTGCTGAAAAACAATGTAGTAATGAAACAATAGAACAATGAAACAATTAATTATCTTTGCAGCCGAATAAACCGACCATTCAATAACTGATAATAATTTATGGAACTAACATCATTAACCGCCGTATCGCCGATAGACGGACGCTATCAATCGAAAACATCTGATTTAGGTAATTATTTTTCAGAATATGCCTTAATCAAGTATAGAGTTTATGTAGAAGTTGAATATTTTATTTCACTCTGCGAATTGCCTTTGTCTCAGTTAGCCGACTTTGATAAAAATAAGTATGTGGCATTGAGAATGATTTATAAAAACTTTAAACAACGAGATGCCCGTAATATCAAAGATATTGAACGGACAACAAATCATGATGTAAAAGCAGTCGAATATTATATCAAATCTAAATTTGATGAGTTAGGGCTAGGAGCTTACAAAGAATTTATTCATTTTGCATTAACGTCACAGGACATTAATAATACTGCTGTTCCGTTATCATTAAAAGATGCGGTTCATCAAACGTATTTGCCAGCATTGAATGAAATTGTGGCTTTGTTGAGCCAAATGGCACAAAATTGGAAAACTATTCCTATGTTGACCAGAACACATGGTCAGCCTGCTTCTCCAACGCTTTTAGGAAAAGAAATAGGTGTATTTGTTGAACGTTTAACTACGCAAATCAAACAATTACAAGCGATTCCTTTTTCTGCTAAATTTGGTGGAGCTACTGGTAATTTTAATGCTCATTATGTTTCTTATCGTTCGATAGATTGGAGAAAATTTGGTGATCAATTTGTGAATGAAACCCTTGGATTGAGGCGCTCTCAATATACTACACAGATTGAACATTATGACAATCAAGGCGCATTGTATCACGTTTTGGCACGAATTAATACTATTTTAACTGATTTTGCAAGAGATATTTGGACATATATTTCAATCGAATATTTTAAACAAAAAGTAGTCGCAAATGAAGTCGGTTCATCGGCTATGCCGCACAAAGTTAATCCGATTGATTTTGAAAATGCAGAGGGAAATTTTGGAATGGCAAACGCTATTTTTAATCATTTAGCTGCCAAATTACCTATTTCGAGACTACAACGTGATTTGACAGATAGTACAGTTTCGAGAAACATAGGTGTGCCTTTTGGACATACTATTATTGGATTTAAATCCTTAATAAAAGGGATTGGGAAGTTAGAATTAAATGAAGCAAAACTTCATGAAGATTTAGATCAAAATTGGGCGGTAGTATCTGAAGCTATACAGAATATATTGCGTAGAGAGAGTTTTCCAAATCCTTATGAAGCCCTTAAAGCATTGACTAGAGGTAAAGGGAAAATTACAAAAGAAACTATTCAATTGTTTATTAATGAATTAGATGTAAATGATACAATTAAAGACGAATTGCGTCAAATTACACCTTTTAATTATGTAGGAATACCGCTTTAAAAGTAATATTGACTTTTAAAAAACACAACATTAGTTATCTCTATATAAAATGCTATCAAAAGAAAGAATGATGAAAAATATCTTAATTGGTACGATTATATTTTTATTAATTGGGGGATGTAATAAATACGAGGATGGTCCTACTATTTCATTTGTTAGTCCAATTGATCGAATTACAAATAGTTGGAAATACGACGAAGTATTCCGAAATGGTTTAGATATTACGGCTGGCGAACAGACACAAGATTTAATCTATACTAAAAGTAGTATTGGTTTCGCAGAGGATGGCCGATTTTCTTATATAGAAGATTATCGTGATAGTGCTTTGGAGACAGGAGATGGTTTTTGGGAGTTCAATGACAATAAAACAATAATAACGCTCATTTATGATGATGCGAACAAACCAAATAGAACCTTGAATTTGACTAGATTAGAACGTCGTTTCTTATGGTTTTCTGAAAATTTAAATGGAAATAATGTCTTGACTTTTAAAATGGTATCTAACGAGTAGTTTTATTTGTTTTTCTATTGCACGGTATTAAAAATGGTGCAATAGATTTTTGTGAATTAAGGCTAATAATACTAATTCACATTAAATATGGTAGAATTTTTCCTTCTTCTTCGTTATTTTTTCAGCGATAGTGATGCTATCACCTCAAAAAATGCCTTGAACAAGAAGAAAATTCTCCTTGATAATTAATACAGATTCTAGATATGGATTAGTATAAGAAGGTTCTTTGACAATTTTTGCCAGAATGAATATTTTTTAATCTAGTGGTGGCTTGCCCTGTTGTTTTTAAAGAGTTAGAACAATGGAGCAAGCCCACATTGGACTAAAGAGCAAAAATTATCAATGAATCAATAAGAACTACCTAGTTTTGCTAACATTTTGATCAAATTGAGCTTTGATTGATCAAAAATAATTAAGTTGAGATATGATTTCTATATATCTTATACCTCATGAATAAATAGTGAAGCAATGAAACAGTGAAGCAATGAAACAACACATTTCGTTTATTATTAATCCTAATTCAGGCGTGAAACGCAAAAAAAACGCTCCTAAAGCTATTGCTAAACACCTTGATCTCACTAAGTTTAATTATGATATTTTATATACTAAAGCCGCTCGTCATGCCATTACTTTGACTAAAAAAGCGATTGCTAATGGGGCTGATATTGTGGCAGCTGTAGGAGGTGATGGCTCGATTAATGAAGTTGCTCAAAGCTTGATTGAAACCGATAAAACTCTAGCTATACTACCGCATGGATCTGGAAATGGTTTTGCAATGCATACTGATATAGGTCGAAATATTGTTAAAGCTATCAACATTATTAATACAGGGAAGATTGTTTGTATTGATACTTGTATGATGAATGACCAGCCATTTTTAAATTTGGCAGGTTTTGGATTTGATGGATTAATTGCTAACAAATTACAACAAGCGCGAAGAAGGGGATTTATGGCTTATTTTCAAATCATAATGAAAGAGATTTTTGCCGCTAAATTCCATGATTTTAAAATTTATTTGGATGATGAACCTCCTTTTGAAAGAGCTGCTTTCTTGATGGAAATAGGTAATGGCCCTATGTTTGGCTATGGTTTTACAATTGTTCCAACTAGCAATTTGACGGATGGAACAATGCATGTTTTGCTGATAAAAAAAGCTAATAAATTGAAATATTTACCTAAAATACATAGATTGTTAAAAGGTACAGTTCATGAAAGTGGAAAGTTAGTAGAGAGTTATCAAGCTACAAAAATCAAAATTGATTTTGATGCGCCAATGCCTGCTCATTTCGATGGAGAAGGTTTTATAGAACATAAAAATTCTGTAACTTTCCAAATTAAACCTAAATCATTGAAGGTTATCTTACCTCAAAATGGAAAATATTAGTTGAGTATTGAGCGTGCCTAGATAGGCGTATTTATTCATTAGTAAATCGTTATTTGTTAATAATAAAACTTATGGGAAAAAAAAGTAAACGTAAAGGAATTGTTTTTTCTACTAATCCAGATTTTGATTATAGTTACGATGATGATGATCAAGTAGAAACACTTCCACCTAATAAACAGCAATTGAAGGTTTGGATTGATCGAAAAAAACGTAGAGGAAAAGAGGTCACTTTAGTTACAGGTTTTGTTGGTCAAGAAGAAGATTTGAAAGCACTAGGCAAAACATTGAAGTCTAAATGTGGTGTTGGTGGAAGCGCTAAAGATGGCGAAATCATTATTCAAGGCAATCAACGTGATAAAGTCGTTGCCTTATTAATTGATATGAAATATAAAGCCAAAAAAGCGGGCGGAAATTAATGATTTTCTGTTTTTAAAATACCTGTCAAAATCCTATCTTTTCCATTAATATCTTGGTGAAGTTCTATATTTTTAAATGGATATTTCGTTAGAATTTTTGTAGTAGCTTCGCCCAGATATTCGTTAATTTCAAAATAGATGCGACCGTTTTTATTTAGATATTGGGCAGCAAAAGCGGCAATTTTTTCATAAAAAATCAATGGTTCTTCATTTTCTACAAAAAGCGCAATACTTGGCTCAAAGTCTAATACATTTTTTCGCATTAAGCTTTTTTCTGAGAAAGGAATATAAGGCGGATTACTAATAATCATATCAAAATGACCTAATTCTGCCCAATTTGAGGTATTTAATATATTCACTTCTCTAAAATCAATCGTTACATCTTGTAGCTTGGCATTCATTTTTGCGACAGCTAAAGCTCCTGAACTGACATCAATTGCAGTAATTGTAGATTGAGGTAATTCTTTTTTTAAAGTAATTGGAATACATCCCGATCCTGTGCCAATATCCAAAATGCTAATAGTTTTCGACCTTGATTTTTTAATGGTTTGAACGATTTCATAAATGAGTTCTTCTGTTTCTGGTCGTGGAATCAAGACACGCTGATCTACATTAAACTTTAATCCATAAAAATCCGCTTGACCAACAACATATTGCCAAGGCTCTGCGGATAATAAACGCGTTTTAATAGCCTTAAACTGTGAAATTTCTTCTATTGAAAAAATGCCTTTTTCGATTGGAAAAGTAATATTAAAAACATCCTCAAAAACATATTGAGCGATTGTTTGCCCTTCTCGCACATCATAAATCTGAGCAAGTGCGTTCGATAAATCAGTATAAGCCGTTATTATTTTCATGAATTGTAAAGATCAAAAATTGAATTAATCAAAGTTACGTGTTTCTTATTATTTGTACATGTCGTTTTGAATTTCGCTTAATATATCAAAAATTATCAATTCATAAAGCTCAAACAAGCGCTTAAAAATGGGCTTCTTCATTTTTTTAGAAAAAAAGTCATATAATGTTTTAGATTTGTAGAATCGCTCGAATGATAATAAGACAATCAAGGAAAATAGTCATGCTATCTACTTTTAGTACATAAAAAATAAAACCAAAGTCAATGTTATTAATAGAACAGCTTTGACTGGCAATATTATTGCTTTAGTATGACAAACTAACTCTGACACTGATATAAATAAAATTCAGCACTGGATCATAAAAATGAATAAAGTAATTCAATATTTTCTTTCGACAAATGAACTGATGGAAGGAGAGCAACTATATAAAGCTAAGATATTAATCACTGCTTTATTATTTACACTTCTCCTTAATCTCATTGGTTCTCCTATGCTGTTTTATATAGCAGATTTCTATATAGTTGCTGTTTGTATCCTAACATTTGTATTGGGAGCAACTAATCTATTCTATTTTAGAAGGACTAATAATTATGAGAAAAGTATTACTTTTTTTGCGTTTAATGGTTTAATATTCATGTATGGGATTACTTTTTTTACAGGAGGATTGACCTCTCCTTTTATTATCTGGCTGGTGTTTTTTCCTGCAATTAGCGTTTTACTTGATAATCGAAAACAATTAAAAGCTATTAGTCTAGCTGTAATTATTTTAATTGTTTTATTGGTAATCATATATTTTGGGAATATCATTATTCCGAATAGCATCACTAGAGAAACAACACTTTTATTTACGATTTCTAATTTGTTAAGTATAGGCGGTTTTATTACATGGATGACTCTAGAATATGATAATAATAATAAAGAGTTTAATTTCAAATTGAAAGAGTCTAACAAAGAACTAGAGCGATTCGCTTATATCGCTTCTCATGATTTAAAATCTCCTTTGAGAAATATTACAAGCTTTGCCCAATTATTAAAGATAAGAGCTAAAAAGAAATTATCGGTTAATGAAAAGGAATATCTGCAATTCATTGAAGATAATGCGCGTAAAATGAATGAATTAGTGCAAAGTATTCTTGAGTTTTCTCAAATAGATAAGATTGGTACAAAAAACCAAGAAATAGTTGATTTAAATGATGTTATAGGTGAAGCAACAATGAATTTAGAGGTTCTGATTAAAGAAAAAAATGCCTTTATTGAAACGGAAATGCTTCCAATGATTCAAGGTAATCAAACTCAAATGTTACAGCTTTTTCAAAATTTAATTGAAAACGGTATTAAATATAATACAAGTGAACGACCTACTATCATTATTAAAACAAGTAAAGATTGGAATAAAAACATCCTGTTTTTCAAAGATAATGGGATAGGAATTTCGGATGAATATCATCATCAAGTTTTTGAAATGTTTAAAAGATTACATACCGAAGAGAAATATAAAGGTACGGGAATAGGATTAGCTCTCTGCAAAAAAATTGCTACTAAACATAATGGAGATTTAATGATAGAAACTTCTACTCAAAAAGGAACAACATTTAAATTATCTTTGCCTGTAATAAAAAAATAAGCTCCTGTGAAGCTTAATGAAATTATGCCTATATTACACTTTTATTATTTTATAATAATAAGTTATCCCTCCAAAGGAAAATGATATATGTCAAACCTAGTTATATTGTAAAAAAAAATCTAATTTTAAATTTTTAATTTCTAAATTTACAATCTCACCCAACAGAATAAAAAGCCAAAGATTAATACATGAAAAAACACAAACATCAAAAATATATAGAAGGAATCCTTAAAAGAGATTCTAAAATGATTCAGGAAATTTATACACTGTTCTTTCCTGCTATCGAAACTTATATTCTCAAGAATAGAGGAAGTGCGGATGATGCGCATGATGTATTTCAAGAAGGTATGCAAATGCTTTATAATGAAGTTACTACTAAGGATTTTCGAATCAAAGCTGGGCTCAATAATTGGTTTTTTATTGTCTGTCGGAACATTTGGTATAAAAAATTAAATAAAAAAGCGAAAAGTCCAGTAACCATTGACGAAGAAATAGACCTTAAAAGTGTAGAGGATACAGAAGAGATGATGATTGCCAATGAAAGGAAGCAATTATATTTAAGTAAATTCAAGCAATTATCAGAAAAATGTCAACAAGTTTTATCTTTGTTTTTTGATCATGTAAAAATGGCAGAAATTGCTATAAAATTGGGATATAAAAATGCCAATGTAGTGAAAAAGAAAAAATCTGAATGCCAAAAAAAATTGACTCAACTGATCCAATCAGATCCATTATTTAAAGAATTAGTCATATAATTAATATGTTACCGAACAAAAAATATGAGAATATAGAACGTTTTCTGAATAAAGAAATGAGTCCTTCTGAGCAAGTTGAATTTCAACAAGAGCTAGACAAAGATAAAGGATTAGCTAAAGGATTAGCCCTTTATCAGGATCTTCCTAAGCATTTAGAGGGGGCTCAAGGTAGTTTAGCTTTTAATGAAGAATTGAAAATTGCAGAGCGAAAATATAAAGAGCAAAAGGCAACGAAAACAGGTTCAAAGCGAAATTTCTTTGTTATTGCAGCTATTATCCTTGCTTTATTGTTAAGTATCTTTGCATGGCAACAATTTTCTAATAATAATAAATCAACTGAAATACCTGCTGATATACCAATCGCAAGTCTTTGGGAAGGTACAGCACAACCTAGTGCAAATATTCAGAGAAGTGGTGTCAAAGAAGAGGATATTGCAAAATATCAAAACGCCTATAAATTATATGATTTGGGCAATTATACGGAAGCTTTGACTACTTTAGGAAGTATTGCATCAGAGTCTGATATTTATAGCGAAACGCTGTTATTAAAAGGTGTGATCGAATACCAAAATCAAGAATATGGTTCAAGCATTCATAGTTTTGATACTTATTTAACACTTGAGAATATAGAAGATCTGGCGTTGTGGTATCAATCACTTGCTTATGTTCAAAACAAGCAAAATGAAGCGGCTCGCAAAAATTTACAAAAAATTATTGATAATGATTATGATAAAGCAAATGAGGCAAAAATCTTAATCAAGCAGTTATAGAAAATCGTTTGACGGAATAATAAAGCTGGTTGAATAGTTAATATCAAAATTAATTATTCAACCAGCTTTATTATTTTCCTTCCATCAGTTGCTCTAAATAGTGATATTCAATACCAAACTGAGTTTTAATCGCCTCAATTTTCTCAAAAGCTGCGGTAGCTTTAACGTGAACTAAGGATTAAATTAAATATAAACGGTTGATTACAAAAGTTTTATGATATTAGAGTTGCGAAACGAAT
>CAKZLL010000548.1 GCA_937125475.1 uncultured Saprospiraceae bacterium
GAATAAATCGTTTGAACGTATCTAATGTTGCAAAATAAGCTGCATGAGGCCCGCCATATCCTAATGGCACACCCAAACGCTGTGCTACACCAACAACGACATCCGCTCCCCATTCTCCAGGAGGCGTTAAGAGTGCTAGACTCAAAACATCTGCTGCAACAATAACATAAGCTCCT
The DNA here is from genome assembly GCA_937125475.1 of uncultured Saprospiraceae bacterium. Classification (GTDB taxonomy): domain Bacteria; phylum Bacteroidota; class Bacteroidia; order Chitinophagales; family Saprospiraceae; genus CAKZLL01. Next base: position 177 of record CAKZLL010000548.1, read on the forward strand.
GCTTCTTTCGCCTTTTTAGCGTAAGCTTGATAATCTTCAACTAAACCTTCCTCGTTCGGATATTGCAAAATAGTAGCGAAAACTTGCTCTGAGAACTCAAAAGTTGCCCAATCTCCCACTACAATTTCAATTCCAATAGGCTCAGCTCTTGTGATAAGAATATCTAGAGTTTGAGGTAAGATTTTATTTGATACTAAAATTTTATTAGCAACGGTTTGTCCCTTTTTTACTCTTTTATTTTTGAAATGATAGAGCATTGACATCGCTTCGGCTGCTGCTGTTCCTTCATCTAATAACGAAGCATTTGCCAAAGGCATGCCTGTTAAATCAGAGATCATCGTCTGAAAATTGAGCAACGCCTCTAATCGACCTTGTGCAATTTCTGCTTGATAGGGCGTGTATTGCGTGTACCAACCTGGATTTTCGAATACATTACGCAAAATAACCGATGGAGTAATCGTATTATAATAACCTAATCCAATGTATGAAGTGAATAATTTATTACGTGAAGCTATTTTTTCTAGCTTTCTTAGGTATTCAGCTTCGCTTTGAGCTTCGGGTAGAATTAGAGCTTTATTAGAGCGAATAGCTGAAGGAACCGTTTCATTGATAAGCAGATCTAGAGACGAAACACCTATGGTTTTTAACATAGTATCTAAATCTCTCGATCTAGGACCGATATGACGACCAACAAAAGTATCTTGTACATTTATATTTAGCATTGCCTTCCTGTTTTTCAATTTTTAGGAATAATTGAAATTGGTTTTAAATACAATTAAATACAGTTTAAGTATCCATTTGTTTTTAAAAATGCAAAAATAGCTAATTCAGATTGTTTTTTTATTAGAAAATATATTTATACAATTAAATTACAATTTAGGGTTGATTATTACCATTATAAAAATAAAAACGTCGTTTTGTTTTTATAATGATATTATAAAAGCCGATTTCATTCAAATAAAGAATTAAATACCTAAAATTTTTATTAATTAATCATCCCTTAATATAGTCAGTAAAGTTCAAATGGCTTTTTTAATAAAATTTCTCAATGGTATAATCCAACAATTCGCTATCTCCATAATCGCCATGTCCTGGAATAACGAATTTTATATCTTTATATTTATCCTTTATTTTTTTCACAGTCTTGCTCCATTCCTTGATATTCGCATCTTTCAAATTGCCTTTTCCTGCTTTTAATGATTTGATCATACAGCCGCCAAAAAGAACTTTTTCCTTTGGCAACCAACTCACAATATTATCCCTTGTATGTCCTTCTCCGAAAAATGTATTAACGATTTGTTCGTTTCCTAGCTTTAAGATTAATTCATCATCAAATCCAGTCATCGGAATACTTATATTATTTATTACTGCTGATTTAATGGTTTGATTATGGGCATAAGAAGGAATAAGATAGTCATGAAACGCCTGTAAACCACCCAAGCAATCGACATGGAAATGATTGATAATAACACCTTCTATTGTAATATTATAATTTTGAGTTAACCATAGTATTAGTTCTTTAGATATTTCATTCGTTGTTGGTGTGTCGAAAACATATGCCTTTTTTTTATTTTTATAAATCAAACCATTACAAGGAAATGGACCATAGTTTGGAATATCAAGAAAAGTGCGATGTATCAATACATTTTCTGAAATCGGTATAATTTCTAAACCAGCCGAGACTTTGATCGTTTCACCTATTTTAAATTTTGCTTTTTTAGCGAATTGACAATTCAGAGAAATCAAAAATAAAGCACATAAAAGATATTTCATAAAATCATTTTAAAAATACGCCAAGTCAAGCATTAACGATTAACTGACTGCTTTGATATTTTTGGCAGCAGCATCCACTGTTTTTTGAATTCTATTTTTTCTTGTTCCAGCTCGTTTAGCTGATTTTATCCACAGAAGAATGGCTTTTTTAGAAGCATCATTAAATCCTTCATAATATTGTCTAGCCTGTCTATTTTTCATCAAGGCTTGCGCTAAATCAGTAGGAACAACTAAATCTTCGATATCATCTAACCAAGTCCAAGTTCCATTTTTCTTAGCGATTGCTATTGTTTTCAAACCTGTGACCGTAATTTGGTTTTGTTTTAATAATCTTTCAACCCGTTTTTTATTACTTCTAGACCAAAGGCTTTTCGGCTCTCTTGGCGAAAAAACAAGCTTATATCGTTCTTCGTCTATCCCCATTTTTTTACTATCAATCCATCCAAAACAGATCGCTTCTTCGACAGCCTCATTATATTTAATGGTTGGTTGATCACTTTTTCTTTTATAAAGAATGAGCCAAATTGCCTCTTTCTGTTCATGATTTTTGGTAAGCCATGCTCTGAACTCTTCGCGATTCTTAGCATAAACTTCTTGATAATTCTCTTGTTTTTTCGCCATATTTTCTAGTTCTATAAATTAAAAAATCTATTGTTTTAGGAATTTGGAATTCTGAATTTTCCGTTTTATCTCGCGTCCAATATATACAATCTATTCAGAAAAGCAGCAATATCAAACGTGTCTTGATTTTCCGCTTTGTGAACTAGACTTGTACAGCGGCTAGTGATTTAGCGAAAAATACAAATTCTAATTAGACTTGTTTTTCAGAAAAAACATTTATTGATTTCGCATCAATAATACCTACTTATCCAAGAGAGATATTCTACCTATTTAAGAAATCATTCACATCTTTAGCCGTTTTGGCTGGTAATTCAATCATAGGATAATTCTTCGTTTCTTTGTAATAAATCGTTGTCACGTTAGGCAATTCTTTTTCAAAAGGGCTTTTGCCTAATGCTGTACTACAAAGTAGCAAAGTTGGTGTTTTGATATTAATGAGGCGATTATACCTATTTCGATGAAAAGCATTATTCACAGCGATATAAGCTTTTCGATTTCCTTCTTTTAATAAAAGGTTTTGATACCGATTGATTTGTTGTTCAGAAAGTGATTTCGCATCACTAAACCATTTGTCTATCCTTTTTTCTACAATTTTTTTAGATCCAAACCATCTAAAAAATGATTTACCAAACCAATGTTGGCTCATTCGTTGATAAAAAGGCAGTTTATATTCAGAATAATCAACTGGATTAACCAAAATTAATTGATCCACTAAATACGGATGAAGCGTTGTATAATGCCACGCAATATCTGCTCCCCAACCTACCCCGCCAAAATTAAAATTTTGCAACCCTATTTTAGTCGTAAATTTTTTGATGAAATAAATATAAGTATCTAGTCTAAAATCAAAATATTGATCAAAACCAGATAAACCAAATCCTGGCAAATCCAATCGAATAATACGATGATTACCTTTCAATGAGTTCGTCCATTCTTCCCAATCATGTAGAGAGGTATTCATACTATGCAATAAAACTAGAGGCATTCCTTCCCCTTCATCTTTATAATGCACTTCAAAGTCATCTATAGTAATGAATTTTGAAAACTCATCGCTATATTGCTTTTTTATGACTTCTAATGAAATATCTCTTTTAAACATAATTCCTTAGTTACAAAGGCTAATATAATGAAATTCATCTACCTTTATAAAAAAAATGAGTAGGTTCGATCTCAATAGATTAATTTTAGTCGTAAATTATGAATAAAAGACTTCCATTAAAACCTTTCCTATAACTCCATGTTTCATTTTAAATACTTATTCAAAAAATCAAAAAATCAATGATTCAAGTAGGAGATACTTTTCCAACAATTAGTTTACAAAATCAAGATGATGAAACGGTTAATTTAGCCGATTTTAAAGGTCAACCGTTAGTAGTTTATTTTTATCCAAAGGATGATACGCCTGGTTGTACGGCAGAAGCTTGTAGTTTTAGAGATCAATTTGCAGACTTTCAAGATGCTGGAGTATCAGTCTTTGGCATTAGTGGCGATTCGCCTGCTTCCCATAAGCGTTTTCAACAAAAACATCGTTTGCCTTTCACTTTGCTTTCCGACAAAGGCAATAAAGTCAGAAAACAATTGGGAATAAAAGCTAGCTTCTTAGGTCTTTTGCCAGGTCGTGTTACTTTTATTTTAGATAAAAATGGCGTGGTTTGTCATACTTTTTCTGCTCAATTTGGTGCTAAAAAACATGTTCAAGAGGCTTTGAGTACTATCAAGAATTTATAAAAAGTTAATAAATGGATTATCAAAAAATTTGTGAGGCTTCTATTGAAGTCGTCAAAAAAGCGGCTCAATTTATTAAAGATAACCTTGGCAAAGTAGCTGATTCTCAGATAGAAGATAAAAGCATCAATAGTTTAGTAAGTTATGTTGACAAAACAGCAGAAGAAATCCTTGTAGCTGGACTAAAAGAAATTATGCCACAAGCTACTTTTGTAACAGAGGAAGAAACAGTTGTTTCAGAACGAAGCGAATATTATTGGATCATTGATCCTTTGGACGGTACAACTAACTTTTTGCATCAATTGCCCTTCTTTTCGATTAGTGTTGCATTAGTACATCAAGATAAAGTCGTAACAGGAATCGTTTATGAGGTCAATCGAGATGAATGTTTTTATGCTTGGGGCAATAATAAAGCATATTTAAACGGGCGAGAAATTCGTGTTTCTCGAAATACTGATTTAATTAATGCGCTTATCGCAACGGGTTTTCCTTATACTCGACTTGAGAAGTTAGATGCGCATTTAGAAATGATTAAATACCTAAAGTTTAATGCGCGTGGTCTGAGAAGGTTAGGTTCTGCCGCATTGGATTTGGCATTTGTAGCAGCAGGTCGTTTTGATGGGTATTTTGAATACGGGTTAAATGCTTGGGATGTTGCTGGAGGTACTTTTTTGGTACAACAAGCTGGTGGAAAAGTAACTGATTTTGAAGGCGGTGACCAATTTTTATTTAGTGGAGAATTAGTTACAGGTAGTATTCCGATTCAAAAAGAACTATTAGATTTAGTACAAAAAACTATCTATTCATAAAATATGAGCAAGCAATCAGAAGAGTTAGGAACAGCGCCGATAGGAAAATTGCTTGCTAAACAGGCAATTCCAGCAGGTATTGGTATTTTAATATTATCGATTTATGGTATTGTTGATACCATTTTTGTTGGTCGCTATGTGGGGTCATTAGGCATTGGCGCAATTACAGTCGTTCTGCCAATTTCTTTTTTGATTGCCTCGGTAGGTATGGCAATTGGTGTTGGTGGCGCGTCTATTATTTCAAGAGCGTTAGGTTCTAACAATAATAATAAAGCAGTCCAAGTGTTTGGTAATCAAGTTACTTTGACTGTTTTCCTAGCTTCTTTAGTTGTTATTGTTGGTTTATTCTTCCAAGAAGAAATCCTCTTAACTTTTGGAGGGAAAGGCGAGATTTTGCCTTATGCAAAAGCCTATTTTCAAATTATTCTTTATGGTATTCCCTTTTTGGCTTTTGCCATGATGTCAAATAATGTTATTCGATCAGAAGGTGCGCCTAAGATTGCCATGTTTATCATGATTGTTCCTGCTATTGTCAATATTACTCTTGATCCGATATTGATTATTTGGCTAGAATGGGGCATT
>CAKZLL010000549.1 GCA_937125475.1 uncultured Saprospiraceae bacterium
CAATTCGTTGAATATCAAAATGCCCATTCAATTGATCATAAAACTGTTTCGATGCTTGTACGATCACTTTAGCCTCCAATAAATCCAAATTCTCTCCCAATCGACTAATCAATGCTTCAACAATTTCGATCTTTTCAGTATGGGTAAAAGTATCATTATCAATCGCCATAAATGATTTTAGCGCCTTAGCTGCGGCATAATCATTGACTTCATCATGTAAAATCAATTGATTATTATAACTAAAAATTCGCTTCACTTTATAATCAATATCCTCGCTATAATCTTCTGTATCAATATCAATAAAATGATTCGGATGGTCTTTTTGTCCTTCTCGTGCATCAAAATATTGAACCGAATTATGCGCTAAAGGAATATGTTCAAATATCTTAGGAAAATGCTTAATCGTTGTATTTTTCAATAAAATATCTCCTTCCCAAACCCAAGGTGTTTCATGATTATGTGGGTCAAGCGTCGGCACGGTTTCATCATTGAACCAGCAGCGATTGAGCCATTTCGTCGGTTTTTTCCGTGTAGGAATAATCAAATAATCTCTCGCACGCGTCATCCCAACATACAACAATCTCGCCTCTTCTTGCAAGGCATCAGCTTTAGCTTTTTGTTTCGCATCGCTATCATTAATTCGATTTTCTAACGGTGTTTTCCGAATTTGATCGGCATACGGATTGATCCAATATCTGATCCAACGATTGCCTAAAATATTATTCAGATCCACTTCTGTGTTCTCAGATTCAATCGTCAAGCCCCAAACATTATCTCGCAAAGGTTGTTCTAAACTATGGCAAATCACAAAAGGCCATTCCAACCCCTTACTTTTATGATAAGTCAAAACATTAACTGAATCAGTACTTTCTCCCGACCCTTGTGCATCGATTCCAGCAGATTCTAACTCCGCCAACCACAATAAAAAACCGCCCAAAGAAGCCGCTGTATGCAATCTATTACAGGTTTCTTCGTATTGCAAAGCCAGTTTTGAAAACTGATCAATATTGCTCAAACGCTGCTGAGGGTTGCCCCAAACCACAACAATTCGACGAATATCCGTTTTCTCTAATACCAAATTTAGGATCTCCGAGCTTGATAATTCACTGACTTCTTTTCGTAAGTCTTTCAAGTTTTTGATCACATCTAATTCATTCGCCCAACGAGAAGAATGTTCCTCTTTCGCTAAAAATCGAATGCGATGATCTATAATTTTTTCAATATCTTGACCGCCTGCCAATAATAAAATTTCCGCCACGGATAGCGAATCTCTATCATTCAAAATATACTTTAAACACGCGAGCATCAACTTTGCTTCGGGCGTTTGCATCAAACCATTTCTCGCAATAGCCGCTTTCAATCCAGCACTATGCAATGCCTCAGCCATCACTTGACAAGCCGCATTTGAGCGACAAAGCACCGCAAAATCGCCTGGTCGAGCCGCTCTAGGTTCTTTTTCATCTTTCGGCACAACCAAAATACCTTCCTCAATAGTAGAAAGAATATTTCGCGCCATACATTTTTCCATCCAAGGCTTTCCTGGCAATCGACTGCCCTTTCCTTCATATTCAAAGTGCCAATGCATCAATGCCAGATCTTGTTCAATCGGATCTTCTGCTTTGCTCCGTTTAGGCTTCAATGCAACTTGTTCTTTTGGCGTTTCTGAAAATGCTTTCACAAAGATCGCATTCACAGCATGCACTACATCTTCACGCGAACGCCAAGAATATTCTTGAATATCTTCGGGTTTCACGCCACCCATTTTTTCAATAATCGCGTGCATCAAAGCAGGTTCAGCGCCTCTAAATCCGTAAATAGATTGTTTAGGATCGCCCACCCAAACCGATATTTGAGCAAATTTGGATAATTTTAAAAATATTTCTAACTGAATAGGACTCGTATCTTGAAATTCATCAACCATCAACAAATCCAATTCCTCAGTCATAACACCTTGAACGACAGGATGATCTAATAATTGATTAACATGAATTTCCATATCAATATAATCAATCAATCCGCGACGTTTTTTATAATCATCATATTCTTTGATCGCTTGAAGCGAAATATCAAAAACATTAGAAATGAAATTCGTTATATCGCGGTGCAAATCAGGATGAATTTCGGCTTTTTTAGCAAAATCATTAATCGTTTCAATCGCATCTTTACTCCCTTTTCCAGTCGCGATTTTCGATATTTTGATCCATTCATGCCAATATAAATAACCTCTAGAGTTAATTCCATTCAAAAAACCTTGCAACGCATTGACCGCAGATTGCGTTTTTTTAGTAGAATCATCGTTCGTTCTGATTTCTAAAATAGTAGTTTCTAATAAGCTTTTAAGTTGATTATTCAACGCTTCGGGCGCTTTGTCGCTTCGGGCAGGAAAAAAACTGAGTAAACTTTGAATAGATTTTTCTTTACTTTTTTCAATAACTTCTATATCGAAAGCATTGTTTCGAGCCATGTCCGTTAAACCTTTGACTTCTATTCGCCAATCGTAATTATCTTTTTTGGTCAATCCTAAACGATTACTCAATACGTCCATTTCTAAAATCAAATCCGTCGTAAGCACTGCCGCTAAAGCCTGATTAAAAAAGACCTGTTGATCTTCATCCGCAATAATATCGACCTCTGGCGAAACACCAGCTTCAAACGAAAATCGTTTCAGCAATTTAACCCCTAATCCATGAACTGTACCGATTAGCGCATTAGAAAGCTCATCCGCTGCACGCGTCAAGCCTTGCGACAACAAACGCACTCGAACACGTTCTTGTAATTCTGCCGCAGCTTTATTTGTAAAAGTTGTTGCAATAACACCACTTGGTCTAATTTGATATTCCGATTCTGGGCTAAGAAAATCAACCATTTCACTCGTCAACCGATATGTTTTACCACTTCCTGCTCCTGCTGATATGATTTTTATATTCATATTTTAAAATAACCGACTTTTGAATATTAAAAAAATACGGTAGGGCAAAGGCATCCCTTTGCCCTATGTTATCCCACCAATACAATAATACTCTTTTTTAGATTGAAAAAGTAAGAACTCCTTCACTTTCTGATTCTTGTGATAATCTTCATTAACAAAGAACAAGGACAGTAAAATCTTGCATGGTTCACTAAATCATAATACCTTTAACACTTCTTAGATTCATCAATTCAATAAAATCAAAACTATGAAGTCAATTATTCCCATGTTTTTAGGTGTAATGATGTCCGTTTTCGCTATTGCTCAAAATCCTTTCACGGAGTTAGTGGACAAAAAAGCGGATGAAATAGAAGCGCAAGTTATCACTTGGCGTAGGCATTTCCATCAAAATCCTGAGCTTTCTAACCGAGAGTTTGAAACAGGGAAATACATCGCTAAGTATATGAAAGAATTGGGTTTAGAGGTGCAAACCAATGTAGCTCATACTGGTGTTGTAGCAATTTTGAAAGGAGGAAAACCTGGTCCTGTTGTCGCTTTACGTGCAGATATTGACGGTTTGCCAGTTGAGGAGCGCGTTGATCTACCTTTTAAATCAACGGTTAAAACCGAATTTTTAGGCAAAAAAGTGGGCGTGATGCATGCTTGTGGTCATGATACACACATTTCTATGCTAATGGGAGCAGCAACAATATTAACAGGAATGAAAGCCGATCTAAAAGGAACGGTTAAATTTATTTTTCAACCAGCCGAAGAAGGCGCACCACAAGGCGAAGAAGGCGGAGCAGAATTGATGGTTAAAGAAGGTGTTTTGAAAAATCCAGATGCGGAAGTTGTATTTGGTTTACATATTAGTTCAGGTATTCCTGTTGGAGAAATCCATTTTAAAAAAGGGAGTTTTATGGCAGCTCAAGATCGCTTTAAAATAAAAGTAAAAGGCGCTCAAGCTCATGGTTCTGCCCCTTGGATGGGTGTTGATCCTATTGTAACTTCTGCTCAAATTATCATGGGTTTGCAAACAATTGTCAGTCGTCAAATGCCTTTAACTAAACAAGCCGCAGTAATTACAGTCGGTAAAATTGAAGGTGGCGTGCGAAATAATATCATTCCAGAAGAAGTCACAATGATTGGAACAATTAGAACCCTCGACCTAAAAATGCAGGATGATATTCATAAAAAAATGAAACGAACGGTTGAAAACATTGCAGAAAGTGCAGGTGCAACAGCAGAATTAACTATTCAACGCGGTTATCCTGTAACGTCGAATGATCCAGATTTAACAGGACAAATGACTCCTACCCTTCAACGTGTGGCAGGTATTGAAAATGTGGTTTTGACAAGAGCAGTGACTGGCGCAGAGGATTTTTCATTTTTTGCTCGAGAAATCCCAGGCATGTTTATGTTTTTGGGTGGAAAAGATACAAGCCCCGATGCTAAATCACCACCGTCTCATCACACACCTGACTTTTTTGTTGATGAAAAAGGCATGAAATTAGGCGTAAGAACTTTGGTCAATTTGACCTTGGATTATATGGAAAAAAGAAATTAAAGTTCAGGTGTCAGGGGCGAGGTGTCAGGAGTCAGGAGTAAAAAAAGCCTTGACACCTGACTACTCGCTTCTGACACCTCCAAAAAAAAACATATGAAATTACCGATTTCGGATTACGATATCCACATTGGAGATGTGATATGGGAAGTGTTGAATGAATTAGTTACAACACGAAATTATAGTAAAATAGCGGTTGTGGTAGATCAAAATACTGCTGCGGATTGTTTGCCTATTTTTGAAAAAAACACCACTTTTAAAGCTGAGATTATCAAAATATCAGCAGGTGAAATTCATAAAAACATTACAACTTGTCTTTCCATTTGGGAAAAAATGATGGCATTGGAATTTAGTAGAAGTGCATTGTTAATTAATCTCGGAGGTGGTGTTATTGGCGATATGGGCGGTTTTTGTGCTGGTACGTTTAAGCGTGGTTTAGACTTTATTCAAATGCCTACTACCCTACTTTCACAGGTCGATGCGTCAATCGGAGGCAAACTAGGTATTGATTTTCAAGATGTTAAAAATAGTATTGGCTTGTTTCAAAATCCACAAGCGGTTTTGATTAATCCTTTATTTTTAAAACCGCTTTCTCAACGAGAAATTCGAAGCGGTTTTGCCGAAATGCTCAAACATAGCTTAATCGCAGCTGGCCCTCAATGGAAAGATTTAAGCCAGATTAAACAATTAGATGGCGTGGATTGGGCTAGTCTTTTGCTCAACTCCTTGAAAATCAAGCGTGATATTGTCGAACAAGATCCTTTTGAAAAAGGTATTCGTAAGGCACTGAATTTTGGACACACGATTGGTCATGCTGTGGAAAGTTATTTTTTAAATACGGAAAATCGTTTGTTACATGGAGAAGCGATTGCAATAGGCATGATTTGCGAGACTTATTTGTCTCATTTAAAATTAAATTTGCCCAAAGCAGCATTAGAAGAAGTCACCAAATTTGTTTTAGCTATCTATGGGAAAACGATCATTCCGACCGAAGCACTAGCACATTTATTTGCTATTATGCGACAAGATAAAAAAAATATTGGCAACACCATTAATTTTACATTATTAACAGAATTAGGCGTAGCAAGCATCAATCAAACGGCTTCAAGAGAAGAAATAATTAACTGTCTTGATTACTACAATAGTTTATAGAAGAGGCTGTCTCAAAAGTAATGAGATAGCCTCTTTTTCCTTGTGAGGAGTGTAATAATAGCTGGTGTTCTAGGCTA
>CAKZLL010000550.1 GCA_937125475.1 uncultured Saprospiraceae bacterium
AAACCAACACCTAATGAGGCACAATTGAAGCAAACACGCGATAAATTAAATGCTATTAGAGAGCAAGCAATCGCTGGAGGAGATTTTGCACAATTGGCAAGAGATAATTCTGATGATATTGGCTCTGCTCGTCAAGGTGGTGATTTAGGTTGGGCGCAGCGTGGAAAATTTGTCACTGAATTTGAAGCAGCAGCATATAACCTAAAGGAAGGCGAATTTTCAGAATTGGTCAAAACGCAATTTGGTTATCACCTTATTCAATTATTAGGTCGTCGTGGTAATTTAATTCATACGCGCCATATTTTGATCAAGCCGAAGATTGAAGAAAAAGATATTCAAAGAGCTTATGATTTATTGGATAGTATTAGAACTTTAGTTAACCAAGATTCTATTACTTTTGAATACGCAGTTTTTAAATACTCGGAAGAAAACGAGCAAAGTAAAACAAATGCAGGTCGAATTATGAATCCTCAAACGGGCGAAACTGCTTTTGAAATTGGAGATTTGCCGCCAGAGGTTTATTTTGCAATGGATACTTTGAAGGCAGGACAAATTTCTGCACCTGTAAAATTTGAAAATATCCAAACAGATGAAATTACATTTAAAGTAATTTTATTACTTTCGAGAACGGAACCTCACGTAGCTAATTTAAAAGATGATTACGCGAGAATTCAAAAAGCAACTTTAGAGCGTAAAAAACTCAAACAAATGGAAAAATGGGTTGCTGAACAAAAAGACAAAATTTTTATTAAAATAGATAAGGATTATAACTACTGTCCCAATGTAAATGATTGGAACAGCGATAAACCTACTGGAAATTAATTATTGTGATTGTTATGATTGTTTGATTGTTAGAATTAATCATAGCAATCAAACAATTAAGCAATCACAACAATCAAACAATTAATATGAATTACTCTTCTGAAGTAGAAGCGGTGGATGCCTTAGCAAAAGCGTATAGAGATTTAAAAAGTGAAATAGGTAAAGTCATTGTAGGACAGCAAGATGTCGTGAAAGCAGTGATTATTTCTTTGTTTAGTAACGGGCATAGTCTTTTGGTCGGTGTTCCAGGATTAGCGAAAACGTTATTAGTAAGTACCATCGCTGATGTGTTAGATTTGGATTTCAAACGTATTCAGTTTACCCCAGATTTAATGCCTTCTGATATTACAGGTTCTGAAATTTTAGGCGAAAATCGTCAATTTAAATTCAATGAAGGTCCTCTTTTTGCTAATATCGTATTGGCGGATGAGATTAATCGTACGCCTCCAAAAACGCAAGCAGCTTTATTGGAAGCAATGCAAGAACGTTCTGTGACTGTTAGTGGTGTAAATCACAAATTGCCAGATCCATTTTTTGTATTAGCAACACAAAACCCGATTGAGCAGGAAGGAACTTATCCGCTTCCAGAAGCACAATTAGACCGTTTTATGTTTAACATTAAGTTGGATTATCCTTCTTACCAAGAAGAAATTGATGTTGTAAAAGCAACGACTTCAAATAAAAGAGTTAAGTTAAGTAATATTGTTACATCGGAGCAAATTATCTTTTTTCGTAATTTAATTCGCAAAATTCCTATTGCAGATAATGTATTGGAATATGCTGTTTCTTTAGCAAGTAAGACAAGACCAAATACCGAAATGGCAACACCAGCAGTCAATCAGTACCTTTCATGGGGAGCTGGACCGCGTGCGTCTCAATATTTGGTTTTGGGTGCAAAATGCCATGCTGCAGTTAGTGGAAAATATTCTCCAGATATTGAGGATGTTCAAGCTGTTGCGACGTATGTATTGCGCCACAGAATTGTAAGAAACTATAAAGCAGAAGCAGAAGGAAAATCAATCGAAGACATTATTCAAGGATTGTTTTAATTAATTGATAATGCCTGAATGGGCATATTTTCTTTATATAAAAAGCAGCATTTGAAATATATTCAAATGCTGCTTTTCTAATTTTTAGCCATTGTATAATACTAAGTGCGAGAGCATAATTATACGCATTTGAATTGAGAATGAGGTATAAATAAAATTATTTATTTTGAGTTTAGACGAGGCGAAAAACGCAGATATAGCCTAGTTTTATCGAGTATTTTCAACGAAATATAAATTCAAAAGAAAGACTTTATATGCGACATCTTTAATTAAAATACGTATTAGATGAATGAATTGTAGTTCTGAGTGTTTTAAGCTATAATATAATTCGTCTGATGAGTTTTTAAGTGATTACTTTTGCTCAGTTACTTAAAATAAAAAATTCTTAATGAACAGTTAGGTTCATTGACAATTTTGTCATTTATTCCAATGTGGGCTTGCCTCATTGTTCTAACTATTTGAAAAACAACAAGGTAAGATACCATTGGAATAAAAAAAAATCATTCTGGCAAAAATTGCCAAAGAACCAATAGTTATTCTTGTTGCTTTAATTGCCGTAAATCGTCTTTAGATTTGGGGCGCTCGGTAATTCGCCACTCAAAACCTTCCATTTGTAAAGTGTTAGGTTTAATTTTTTTCATAGGATGTGTCCTTCCTTGTGGCTGAGTATAAAAGTGAATATCCTTGACTTGATTTTTATCAAAAACGACTAACATTCGACTACAAGTCGTTTTATTAGCGGTAATGTAGGCTTTTTGTTCATCTTGAATATAATAAACCGTTTCGCCATTGCCATTCACACGCATAGTTCGAATAGAATCATTAGCAAAAAATGCGGTAATAGTTCTGCCTTTGATTTGATTAAAATAGATTTCATCGGTTGAATTTATTAGAAAGGCTTTTTGTTGGAGTTCGATGCGATCAATTTTTTCATTGGCTAAAAACGCTTGAATCGTATCCGCTGTGAATTGTGAAGTATCCGACCATAAAACAGGATCTATAAAAAACTGAAATAAGGAATCCGTCATACTATAAACCAATGAATCACAAACCGCTTGAAAATCATTTTTGAATAATCGCACATTTTTGTGCGCAATTAGAATACGCATTGAGTCAGAGTTGGCAGTATCTTTACTATATGTATAAAGTGTATCAGCAGAAAGAAAAAGCGAGTCGGAATTAATCACACTAGTCATCAACGGGCGACCTGTCGCGACAACATACGAGGTACTATCATTATAATCCAGCCGTTCGCATTCGAGTGTGACATCATTACTCGTATCTCTCGAAACAACATTTCCGAGCGCAACACCTACTTTCATTTTTTCGTTATAACGAATGCTATCCGCGCAAATAATTTGATTAGAATCACTCATACAAACATTACCAACAAAAACGGCAATATCTGCAGGATCATCATAAAAAGAACGATCCGCCAAAATCAAACGACCTTCTTCTTGAATGGTCGTTATGCCAATCGTTGAGAGTTGTTTAGTCGCGCTATTATAAATAATTCGGTCAGATTCAGCGGTT
>CAKZLL010000551.1 GCA_937125475.1 uncultured Saprospiraceae bacterium
TAGTTGCAGCGCAACGCCACCGTTTGTAGAAAATGATTAAGACGTTAAATTTTAGGTACAGCGTACCGACACGAAATGCAAGTATTTGATTAACAATATATTATGTTTTGGTATTGGTTCTCTGAACCTAGGTCTTAAATAACTTTTGTTACACTGTAATAGAGATACACTATTAAATAATAAAAAGTGGTGTATCAATAATTAAGTTGATCCGCCACTTTTATTATAAATCTCGTTTTTACTTGATTTTGTAAATGCATTTTGCCTATAAAATTTTATTGCAAAATCAACAGTACCTTCTTTTTTACCGCTTTTACAAATCCCTTATGCTTTAAGTTTTTTTACCAAAAGTTAAAGCCTCCACAGAATATTGTTAAAAGCAGTTGTTTTGTTTTGAAAAATAATAAAACTGAAAATAGTGTATAAATATATTATAATCAATCGAATATATATATTTATTTAAAAAACATTAAAAAAGCGGTAACAAAATTAACAATATTAGGATTAACTAATTGTAAGTAGAAACGAATCACAACAACATATTATTCGATTAAGTAGCTACTATTGAGATGGTTCATTGTGATTACTAAATCTAACTTATACTCACAGGCGATATTTCCGAAAAGCCTAATTATAAATAGAGTAGGAAATTTTGATTATTAAAAAAAATATTATGTATTCAATTCAGAACAATTGCCCTTATCCTGTCATGATATGTTATAATAGACAGCCTCGATACCAATTAGAACCTCATCACGGGCGACAGAGAGTAGAATGCGCGCCTGGTATAGAGATCAGCGCTACACGGAATGGGGAGCCAGAACAACCAATTAGGTATCAAAATCAACCTTTATTAATTGTAATTAATGAAAATGGAAGACCTTTTATCCTAGCTCAATAATACTCAAATAAAGTTACAATTAGCTTAATAAAAAAGTGGAACATCAACAATTAAGTTGATGCTCCACTTTTTTTGTACCTCGGGCGAGACTCGAACTCGCAACATCGTGATTCTAAGTCACGCACCTCTTCCAGTTGGGTTACCAAGGCATTTTTAAAAAAATCAAAACTCTTCCTTAGAAGTAAGTAGCAATAACACTACTTACTTCTACAAAAAAGATGGCGCGAATTAAGATGATCTCCTGTTCCGCCTTTACTTGTAAATATCCTAAATATTTTATACATAATATCTTTAGTTGAGTATGAGCAATATGGATACTGTACTTGGAATCCAAGTAGGTTGATGTAGTGTTATCTTTTTGATAAGCAATGTAATTACTTACTAAATGCAATATAAGTGCATTAGTAACTAATTGCATCCTTATAAATAGGGATAAGCAACTACTAAATTATAATAATGAAATAAGATGTTTTGTGAAAGATGATCAGAGATTGATCAATACGGGATTGCTACTCGTTCGCAGCACATCGACCCATTCTATAGCAAGACAATCCTGATTGCCTTTCCCAATATTTCCTGTAAAGGAAGTGGAAAATGAACCATTCAAGCCTAAACCATTCGAGTTGATATGTTTATTAATGCGATACATGATAACAAAATTTATAGGTGAAAATTTTGAAAAATTGTCACTATTAAGGAGCGACGAACCTATTAACTAAGGAGCTTTGAGAATAGTTCCTTACATTTTGTTTTTTATAAAAAAAATTATAAAAAATGAAGAAGCAATTTAAAATTACCTCCTCATTTCTAACTACTTATATTCTAATTTTCAATAAAAATCAGTTATAGAAACTGATCAAAGCATCTGTTTTTTTTTGCTTGTCCCTTAAATCCAACGCTACATCAATAATCATATCTTCTTGACCACCGACCATTTTGCGTTTGCCTAATTCATTAAGTATCGTTCGTGTATCTAAACCATATTTTTTAGCCGCTCTTTCTGCATGAAGCAAAAAGCTAGAATAAACGCCTGCATAACCCAAAGAAAGGGTTTCTCTATCCACTTGAACAGGTCGAGTTTGCAATGGTCGAATAACATCATCCGCAATATCCATTAATTGAAATAAGTCTGAATTATGCGTTACATTCATCTTATTCAATACCGCGATTAAAACCTCTAAAGGACAATTTCCAGCACCCGCGCCCATGCCTGCCAAAGAAGCATCTAAGCGATTTGCACCTTCTTCCATCGCGACAATCGTATTCGCTACGCCAAGTGACAAATTATGATGACAATGAATTCCAATTTCCGTCTCAGGTTTCAAAATATCCTTAAATGCCTTAATTCGATCTCTTACGCCATCCATTAATAAAGCGCCAGCAGAATCAGTTACATAAACACATTGAGCCCCATAATTTTCCATCAATTTAGCTTGTTCTGCCAAACCTTTTGCATCATTCATATGTGCCATCATCAGAAAACCAGACACATCCATCCCCATATTTCGAGCAGCTTCAATATGTTGTGCAGAAATATCTGCTTCGGTCGAATGTGTAGCAACCCTGACTGATTCCACACCTAAATCCTTTGCTCTTTTGAGGTCTTTTATCGTTCCAATTCCTGGGATTAGAAGTGTTGTGAGTTTCGCATGAGTAAGGTGTTCCGCAATGCCTTCGATCCATTCCCAATCGGTATGCGCCCCAAAACCATAGTTAAAACTCCCGCCTGTCAAACCATCTCCGTGCGCAATTTCGATTGCATCTACTTTCGCTTTGTCCAATGCGATAGCGATTTCTTTGATTTGTTGTTTAGAATATTGGTGCCGAATCGGATGCATTCCATCTCGAAGCGTCACATCTTGTATATATATTTTATGCATTTTCTTTTTATTAGTCTTTATTAAGTGCCACTAATTTATCTCCTGTTGTCATTGCTGCACTAGTCATAATATCCAACTTACCTGCATAAGCTGGCAAGTAATGTGCTGCACCAACTACTTGTAATAAAACCGTTGTTTTCAAACCATGTCGATGTCCTAACCCTTCAATAAAAACTGGTTTATCAGCAGGAATGTCATCAAATTGTACTTCTTGATGCAAGGTATAGCCAGGCACATATTTCTGAACTTCCTCCACCATTTTATGAATACTTGCTCTGATTTTTTCTCTATCTGCTTGCTCACTTAGCGTAAAAACCGTGTCTCGCATCACCACAGGCGGTTCGGCAGGATTTAATATAATTAACGCTTTTCCTTTATCAGCTCCACCGACTTGCTCGATAGCCTGAGCCGTTGTTTCTGTAAATTCATCAATATTTGCACGCGTCCCAGGACCAGCGGATTTACTAGCAATAGAAGCTACGATTTCGCCATAATGAACTTTAGCTACTTGGTTGATTGCTGCAACCATTGGAATTGTAGCTTGTCCGCCACAAGTGACCATATTTACATTTCTGACATTAGGACTTTCGTCAAAATTGACAGTCGGAATGAGAAAAGGGCCAATAGCTGCTGGCGTTAAATCAATAATCCGTTTGTCTGGATATTTTTCAATAATGCCCCAATTATAATGATGTGCTTTCGCAGAAGTCGCATCAAAAATAATTTTTATATTTTCCCATTCGGGCATTACGATCAAGCCTGTTATTCCTTTTGCTGTTGTGATAAAACCCATTCTTTTAGCTCTTGCTAATCCATCGGAATTTGGATCAATTCCAACCATTGCACACATTTCCAAATGCTCAGAATGTCTTATGATTTTTATCATTAAATCCGTTCCGATATTACCAGAACCGATTATTGCTACTTTTACTTTTGTCATAATTTGATCTTAAATGAGCGTTTTACTAGTTCTTTGACAATTATTGTGAAAAACGTAAAAAGCTGTTTTTTAATAAAATTTTATTGAGGGGTCAGGAGTGAGGCGTCAGGGGTCAAAGAAGTCTGATAATCAATAATTTGTTGATCTGACACCTCGCTCCTGACACCTGACGCCTTCGGCAAAATCTTAAAAAAGCAATAATATTACTCGATCCCACAATAATTGTCAGTGAACCATTTTACTTTAGTTCTTCAAAATTGGCTGATAAGCGATTGCTTTTATTTCAATTAATAAATTTGGATGTGGCAATTGATGCACTGCTACGGTTGTTCGAGTTGGGCCAGTTTGATGATTAAAGAATGTACCATAAACTTCATTATAGCCTTTAAAATCTTTCATATCCACCAAAAAAGTCGTCATATCAATCACATTCGACAAATCTGCACCAATACTTTCTAGCAATCCACCGATATTTTCAATCACCGCTTTGGTTTGTAATTTAATATCCAAATCCCAATTTCCTGCTTCGTTTTGTGTCGCACCAATGTGTGTATTATCCTTTCTTCGGCTACTTGTTCCAGAGACATAAATGAAGTCTCCAACTCGCCTCACATGCGGATAATTGCCTAATGGCTGTGCTTTATCTTTTACTACTTTTGCTTTCATTTTTAATAATTTTGAATTAAATCTACGCTACAAATGATACACTAACACTTCCCAAACCTTCGATGGTTACATTAAAATTATCCCCAGCTTTCGCGCTAATCATTGGCCCTACTGCGCCACTTAGGATCAAATCGCCAGTTTTCAATGGCTGTTTCATCGCAACCATTTTTTGAGCTAACCACAAAAGCGCATTAATAGGCGAACCTAAACAAGCTTTCCCCATGCCTTCTGAAACGACTTTTCCGTTATTAGTCATTTTCATTTTACAATTAATCAAATCCAAATCTTGGAGTTTAACTGGTCGATGCCCGATTACCCAATGGCTCGCAGAAGCATTATCTGCAATTGTATCCGCGATTTTAATATCCCAATTTTTAATGCGGCTGCCCACAATTTCGATAGAAGCTACGGCATAGTCTACCGCGTTCAATATATCTACGGTTGAGAGAATTTCTTGATCCAAATCCTTTCCAAGAACAAAAGCAATTTCGGCTTCGGCTCTCGGTTGCATCAACTCCGACATGGAAATTTCACCGCCATTTAATACCTCTTTATCGTGCCAAAGCAAGCCAAAATCTGGCTGATCGACTCCCAATTGTTTCTGAACTACTGGCGCAGTTAAACCGATTTTATGACCGATTATTTTTGCACCTGATGCAAGCCTGAAATTAGTATTAATTTGCTGAATCGCATAAGCACTTTTTACATTTCCAGCACCAATTAAATCACGAACTGGCTCGCAAACTTCCTTCATTTCAGCTGCATCTCTTAGCCTTTTAGCTGCGGTTTGAATTATATTGTTTGAAATCATTGTTATTTATTATCGAATTGTTCGTTAATGATTAATTGCTTTCGTTTTTTTATAAAACTCCTCTAATGGGATGTTTTCAAAATCATCGTTTTTGCACATATTCAAAAGAATTTCATTCTGCTTTCTACCTCTAATCATTGCCTCTTCATAGGACAAATTTGGCTGAAAAGTCACTAATGAATATTTTGAATAATAATCTGGAAATTGTTGTTCCAATTTCATTTCTATTTGACGTTTTCTCATAAAAGCCACATCATCAACGTGATCTCGCATTTCATAAAAATTATCAATCGCTAAATCTGCAATCGCATCTGTATTATCTTTTCTTTTACCTTGAAATGCCTTAAAAAGTTTTCCCCAATCAGCGCCATGTTCTTCCAGTAACTCATCAAAAATTCGCACATCTTCCAAAGACGCATTCATTCCTTGCCCATAAAACGGAACTATTGCATGAGACGCATCACCCATAATCAAAGTTTTACCGAAAGCTTGCCAAGGATAACACTTAATTGTGCCGAGTGTACCAACTGGATTTTCAAAATATTCCTCATACAAATGCGGAATGTGCGGTAGTAAAGTTGGATAATATTTTTCAAAAAAGGCTTTTACTTTTTCCTTTGTATTTAAAGTATTAAAACCTGCTTCACCTTCAAAAGGATGAAACATCGTCAATGTAAAACTACCGTCTAAATTCGGTAAGGCAATAATCATAAAACTACCATTGGGCCAAATGTGCAAGGCTTCTTTTTCGATTCTCCAATCGCCATTTTCCGCAGGTAAAATACTCAATTCTTTATACCCATGACGCAAAAAATCTTGCGAATAATTGAATAATAATTGAGTAGTTTTGCCCATTAAACTACGTCTGACAACTGAGCCTGCACCATCCGTTCCAATAACCACAGCTCCTTGATCTTCGTGCGTTTCTCCATTTAATTGATAAGAAATTTTAGCATTTTCTAAATCAATATTGACTACCTTACAATCAAATTTAAGCTCAACATTTTCAAATTGATCCGCTTGTTCAATTAATGATAAATTTAATCCTGGGCGAGAAACAGAATTGATATAGTCTTCGGCTCGACCACTATATTTTGATAAAAAAGATTCACCACCTAACGGATGTATTTTTCGTCCACACATCGGAATACATTCTTCCAAAACAGCATCTTTCAAACCAGCCATTTCCAAAGCCATTAATCCCCTTGCTGATAATGCTAAATTGATCGAACGTCCTGCATCTTCAACGCCTTTTCGCATATCAGAACGTCTTTCATAAACCACGACTGAAAAACCTCGTTGAGCCATACGAACAGCTAATAATGTTCCGCACAATCCAGCGCCTACTATGATGATTTTATCTTTCATTTTTCTTTTTTTTTAAAAGGTGTCAGGGGCGAGGGGTCAGGGGTCAGGTAGCCCAAATATTAGTATATTATACTTCGCTCCTAGAGCCTTAAAGTGTTTTTTGAAATGCAATGATCATTTTTCTAATTTCTACTATTTCCTCAACCAATATCTTTGCATTTCCTTTTGATATAAATTCTAAATCAAATGCTAAATACAACTGTGTCTCAACTTCACATATTGAACCAATTGCAATGTCCAAAAATCGATTTAAATCCTTAGCCGTTTTTCTACCACAACCTTCTGCTATATTCGATGGGACAGAAACAGCAGCTCTTCTGACTTGTGAAGTTAACCCAAAACGTTCCTCTTCAGGAAAATCATTTGTTGCTAAATAAACCGATTTAACTAAACTCCTTGATCGTTGCCAAATTTTTAGACTTTTAAAGTTTTTGATCATCTCAGTTTGTTTTTATTAGGGGTCAGGAGCGAGGGGTCAGGGGTCAGTAAAAAAGTATATGTCTTTTCTGACACCTGACACCTGACACCTGACACCTGACACCTGACACCTGACACCTAAATTCCCCTTTTTAAAATGCTATAAAAATTAAACACATCTTCATACGAATTATACATTGCCACAGGTGCAACTCTAATCACGTCGGGTTCTCTCCAATCCGCAATTACTCCATCTTCTGTAATCTGATTGAATAATGTTTTATCTGCATTTTTTACTTGAATAGACAATTGAGAACCTCTTTGATTTGGGTCGGAAGGCGTGATAATATTAATAATATCATCACCTAAAGTTTTGACCAAATATTCTAAATATCCCGTTAAAGAAATCGCTTTTTTGCGCAATTTATCCATACCAATTTCTTCAAATAACTTCAAAGAAGACCAAACCGCAACCATCGAGAGAATCGGCGGATTACTCAATTGCCATGCTTCAATAGTTGGTGTCGGATCAAATGCATCACGCATTTTGAAACGAGTTGCTTTATTATGTCCCCACCAACCTTCAAAACGAGGCAAGTCCTTATTATTAATATGTCGCTCATGAACAAACGCACCGCCTAAACTTCCTGGTCCAGAATTAATATATTTATAATTGCACCAAACTGCAAAGTCGCAGCCCGAATCATGTAAATTCAAAGAAACGTTTCCTGCTCCATGCGCACAATCAAAACCAACCATACAGCCTTTCGCGTGTCCATGTTCGCTAATCGTTTTCATATCAAAATATTGTCCTGTATAGTAATTGGTATTACCCAAAAGAACAAGCGCAATCTCATCTCCTTGTGTATCAATGACTTCTAAAATATCCTCTTGCCTCAAACACACTTCTCCTTCCCTAGCCTTCAATTCGATCAAACAATCTTTTGTCGAAAGCCCATGAAATTTAATTTGTGATTCTACTGCATATTTATCAGAAGGGAAAGCATCAGCTTCGATGAGAATTTTGTTTCGTTTACCTTTTGGTTGATAAAAAGAAACCATCATTAGGTGCAAATTGACCGTAAGCGTATTCATCACCACGACCTCTTCTGGCTTTGCGCCAACGACTTTTGCCATAGCTTCGGTCAAAAATTCATGATAAGGCATCCAAGGATTTTTAGCATGAAAATGCCCTTCTACGCCTAAATTTGCCCAATCTAAAAGTTCTTGTTCTAAATTCGCTTTTGTAGATTTTGGCTGTAAGCCAAGAGAATTACCGCATAGGTAAACGTAAGGTTTTCCGTTTTTCTGCATTGGTAAGTGAAATTGAGATCGGTAATCTTTTAGTTCATCTTCTTCATCCATTTGCTTAGCAAAAGCAAGATTGTTCTCGTATTTTTTCACGAATATTTAGATTTATTTTTTTATTGAATATAGGTGTCGGGGGCGAGGGGTCAGGGGTCAGCAAGAGATGATAGACAAAAATGATCATTTAATTAATAATGGAAGTTCATACTCGCATCTGACTCCTGACCCCTCGCCCCTGACACCTCTCCTATTTCTCGACTAAAACCCTATTTTTAAACGCCTCTTGATCATTGCCACAAAGCCAGCGAACGACATTATCTGACCAAATTTCTTGGTGCTGTTTTTGGGTAATAATTTTCTCTTCTACGGCTAAATCCAACAATTTCCCAGGGTAAGAAGATTGAGCCTCGCTTTCCATTTCACCCAAAGGATAAGGATCATCTAAGCCTAAAATAATTTGATCTGTTCCGTTTTGGCGACGCACCATTAACTCTAAGGAAATCGTGTCATGTACTAATGTGTCAAAATAAATATTAGGATGCCCAATCGCTTTTCGTGGTCGAGTTTGCCCTTTAAAAAGGTCGGGGCGACCGTCAAAACCTTGGGTTCTTCGACCAATATTGAGGTGGTTTAACTGCCCGCCATGAGCAAAACAAACCCTAATGTCTGGGTATTTTTCATACAAACCGTCAAGTGTATAAAAATGATAAGCATCCGCACATTGCGCGAGCATCCAAATCAAATGAAAACGCCAAGATTTATTTTGTAATTGTATGAATTTTTCTCCATCATATGGATGGATTTCGATGGCTAATTTATACTTATTGGCGAGTTCAAAAATCGGTGCAGTTTCTTCATCAAAAATTCCTCTCCACGTTCCGATTGAGTCCATATAATGCGTTGGCAAACAAAGCACCCGCAAACCCAATTCTTCCACACAACGCTCAATTTCCCAGCAAGCCCCCTCTATAAAACCAGCATGAACTACAAATCCACAAGTGAATTTCGTAGGATGATCGTGCTGAACTTTCGCATTAAAATCATTTTGGAAACGTAAGGCATATTTCATATCTCGAATGCGCAAACCATTGCCATATAATTGAGATAAATTCAAAACAACCGCGTGATCAATACGGTTTCGTTCCATCCATTCTAACTTCTCATTTAAGAAAAAACTCGAATCCGTCACAGGGCGTTTCCAGTTTTTTTGAAGCATATGTTGTCTATCCTCATCAATCCAAAAAATTTCTTTCTCTTTCAAATAAGCAGGAATTTGTTCTGGATAAGGAAGTAAGTGAGAATGACCGTTAATTCTGAACGGTTTGGGATCGGCGGTTGACGATTGACGGGTAGTTATCATTACTTTCTTGATTTTATTAGATTAATCAACGATGCTCAATTTCTTATACTTTTTTTGGCATACGATCTAAGGTTTTTCCATGATATTTCCACAAGCATCACAAGTACGTAACCCTTGATTTGAATAATACTTATCAAAAATGATAGGCATATCAGTTTCTATATTTTTTAGTGTAAATGGCTCTTCATGCAGTTTGGAATGACACGATTCACAGAACCAAGCCAGCCCATCTTCCATGCCGTCAGGTCTTCTTTGTTCGATGACCAAACCGACGGTATTCGCACCTCTTTGTGGAGAATGTGGGATATTAGGTGGCAGATAAAACACCTCTCCTTCTCTAATATGAATATCTCTAGGTTCGCCATTTTCAATTACTTTCAAGATAATATTGCCTTCTACTTGGTAGAAAAACTCGGGGGTTTGATTCAAATGATAATCCTTCCTAGAATTCGGCCCACCGACTATCATCACGATATAATCTTCATTGTAAATGGCTTTATTCCCAACAGGTGGCTGAAGTAAATGTCTATTGTCCTCAATCCATTGTTTAAAATTAATTGCTGGAGGTAATTTTGGCATAGTTAATTTTTTTAATAGGTAAAAACTACCTAATTAATTATTTTTGTGTAAAATGAAAACTTAGTTTTTTCTTGATCTCTACTGGTAAAATAGGCAATTCAGATCTTGGGATTAACAAAGTTGAAATCGTATGAAAATCACCAAAAATCTTATGTAGTTCTGCGGTTTTGGCTAAATATTTATGCCCAGACGAACCACCTGTTCCGATTTTATTACCCAACATTCTCAACACCATTTGAGCATGACGATAGCGCCAAGTCGTCATTAAATCATCTATATCAACGAGGTTAGTCAATAACTGAAAGGGCAAATGCAAAATCGGTTCATCGCGATAAAGATTAATAAATAATGCCGCTAAAGTTGCATCATAACTCAATCGTTTTTTACCTTCTTTCATCAATTGTTCATGATTAGCTCTACTCAATATTGACTTAAAATAAGTCTCATTGCCACCGATCATTTCCACTCTTTTCTCCTTTTCCTTTTCAGTTAAATATTCAGAAGCTTGGATAGCTGCGGTTTCTTGATCAAGCATTTTCTGGACAGCAGTCTTATATTTTTCAATAAAATCAAATCCATCCGTTTTCAAAAATGGCGTGCGTTCTAACCATTTATTGACCCAATCAAATAACGTCCCATTTTTATAAATTTGAGCTAAACGATCTTTTTGTTCATCAGGAAAAACGGAATTATATTTCTGATTATGATACGTAATTCGTTCTTGTTCAGGCAATCCTAATAAACATTCAACCTCTCTAAATTGCACGCTTTGAAATCCAGAAGCAGGAAATAAGTAAGCTCTAAAATCAAGAAAATCGAGTGGTGTCATCGTTTCCATCACGCTAACTTGATCAATCAAAAGTTTCATAATGACTTCGACCCTATTCAACCTTGCGATAGCTGTCCCCAAATTGCCTTCGTCTACTTTTGACTGCATAAACATAGCAACAACCGACTCTAACTCATGAATAATTTGCTTAAACCACAATTCGTAAACC
>CAKZLL010000552.1 GCA_937125475.1 uncultured Saprospiraceae bacterium
GAAAGAAGAGATCAAAGGGAAATTCAATAATGCTTGATGAATTTACTAAAAAAGCTCAACGAGAAGCAGAAATAGTTAAAGTGCAATTGACACAAGGCGCAACGGCTAAAATCAAGATTTTCGAGTATGATTTTCAAGATTTAGCAATCAAAGGACGAACCTCTAAAGGAAATTTATTATCTAAATATCCTATTCGAAAAGTCTCTTTGGTTTCGGTCGGAAAATCGACGCTTGGCGCAATGAAATTTTGGATTGACGAGGTTACAGGGCGTTTAAATACTGATGAGCGCGGACTTTTCTTAGGTGCATTTGATACTGGTGATCAAATTTTGGTGATCAATAAGAAAGGTACTTACTTGATGACTGAACCTGGGCAAACCAAGCGTTTTGAGTTAAAAGACATTGCTCATATTAAAAAACATGAGGCTAATGATGTGATTTCATGTATCTATTATGATGGAGAACGCAAAGAAACTTTTGCTAAACGTTTCCAAATTGAGACAAAGAAATTAGACACCGATTATCATTTCATTACAGATCATCGAGGTTCTGACCTTCTATTCGTAACAACTAAATTGGAGGCTAAAATTTCTTATAAAGTACGAATCAAAAATAAGCTAGAAAGCCATGAAGTTGATATTGAGCCAAGAACAAGAGTTCAAAGTCGTAGTACTTTAGGCACTAAAATCTTGGGTCAGAAGGTAAGAAATGTAATATTGATTTCCTCAAAAGAACCTGAAACAGATCAACCAAATGCAGATAAAACATTATTTTAGATGAAATGATCTATTCCTTTTAACCTAAAAACAGAAGCTTATGAAATTTGACTTATGGTGTTTTATTGTATTATTGATAACTTTAAGTAGTTGTAAATCAAACAGAAATGAGGTCGTAACATTTTCAGAGAAAATACCAGATTCAAACGTAAAAATAGCAAAGATAGATACATTAAATTCGATTTCTAATAAAGATTATTATCCTGTGATTAATCGGTATTTAGCATCTAGGCAAATAAAACCTCTATTAACTCTCAATGTAGAAAATGAAGAGGATAGCAGGAAAAAATTTGATTTTTTAGGTCACAAAATCAGTTGGAAACCTTTAGAAAAAGCAAAAGGTATAGAATTGATTATTAATCAAAGAACAATCAAAACTACTGGTATTTTAACGCAAAATTTGATATTTGCTGATCGGCAAGACAACATAGATTTTGCAGATTGTTTAGATCAGATAAGATATTATGAAATTAATAATTATCCATTTTTTATTCTAAAGTTAATCAGCTCGCCATGTGTAGGAAGAGGTTGTAATGTTTCATATCAAGTCATTTATGATCAAAAAAGAGATCAAGTGAGTTATTTTGGAACATTTAGATCAAGGTATGAACCTAATTTTTATAATTTTAATGCTGATGGTAGAATAGACTATTTAAGCCAAACCTATCATGAAGCAATGGAGAGTGGTATTGATACCATGGAAGCAGTACTATATAGTAAAGATCAGACTGGTAAGTTTGAAGTATTCTCAAATAAAAAACAGAACAAATACGATTTCCATCATATTTATTCTCGACAAACTAAGGAATTCCCTGAAGAATTTAATGAAAGTTGGGTAACAAAAATTAACCGAAGGAATCTATAATTAGGTATTCATTATGAACAACACATCGTACAATAATTTATTTTTTATAGGCTTGTTTGGCTTAGTGTTGTTTTTCGCCTTTTTTAAAATGGGAAGCACGCCTTTGCTCGATGCTGTTGAGTCGCGCAATGGCGTGAATGCAGTTGAGATGCTCGAATCTGGGGATTTTATTAATTTATCTTACGGGGATCAAATGGACGTTTGGCAAGCTAAACCACCGCTTTCGATTTGGTTGACAGCTGCTTCTTTTAGTGTTTTTGGTTATAATCCTTTTGCCTTACGGTTTCCGATGGCTTTAGCGACTTTTTTCTTGTTTATATTCCTTTATCGCCTTATTCGATTGTATCAAAACGCTGATTTTGCCTTTTTCTCCTGTCTAATCTTATTATCTGTTAAAGGCTTGGTTGGTCGTCATATTGAAAACTTGGGTGAATACGATGCTATTTTTACTTGTTTTGCTGTGGCAGGCACGTATTATTTTTTAAAATATTATGATTTTCATAAACAACAAGCCATTTATTGGTCTGCCTTTTGTTTCGGATTGAGTTTTTTGAGTAAAGGTTTTGGTGTATTGGTCTTTTTATTTGGCTTAATGGCTTATATGATGATGCGTCGTCAGTTCATTAAATACATTATTCAAAGGCGGTTTTTATTCAGTGTTTTATTATTTTCACTCTTTCCATTGCTCTGGCTTTGGATGAATAATTGGTCGATTTCAACGACTTTTAAAGCTAATTTTCATCAAGATTTTTTAAGTTATACTATTCAATTTGGAGACAGAAATTTGTTATTGTTCTTTAATTATTTAGCTCAACAATTTGAGTGGTGGCATTACTTATTTTACTTATCCATACCAATTGGTTTTTATTTGGTATATATTAATAAAAACAGTTTAGAAACTAATTTTACTACTAGTTTATCTACTTACGAACCGACTCGACAATTACCCAAAAATCGTGAATTTACAATTGGAGATTTATTATCTCGCAATGATTTAAAACCTAATATTCAATTATTATTATTTTCGATTTGTATCTGGGTCGTGCTTGGAATTGTATGTACGATTAGCCAAAACGAGCAATATTTAGCCTTTGCTTTGCCTTTTCTTGCCATCACAACTGCTGCAACTATTTTTTACCTCAATCATAGATATGAATGGTTTCGCTATATTTTCATAGCGTTATTAGCTTTTACTTTTTGGGGACAACTAGATTATTATGTAAAAAATCAACATTACCCAACCGCTATTATTAAAAATGAAGATGTCCTTCAAAATGTAACTTCTTTAGCTTGTGATTCAGATCTACCAACACAAAATGTTTTCTTATATCTCCGCTTTTTACAGCCCAATTTGAAAATAATTAATAGTGAAGATCAAACCAGTGAATTGGTTTTTTGTAGAATAGAAAATCAAAAAAAGTATGGTAATCGAAAAATAGTGTATCAAAACGGTACTTATGCGTTATTGATTCTGAATGAAGAAAGCAAAGTAAAAATGTAATTTTAAATCATTAAAAATCAATTAACTATACATCAAAATAAGACAACATTGTAATTTAACTATATTTCAATTAAACATAAATAATCCAATGAGAAAACTTTTAAACATCACGCTAGTTTTCATAGCAACTTCTTTGTTTACCTCTTGTTTTTACTTATATAGAACAGCACATACAACTTATTCTATTCGAGTTATTAATCAAAGCCGCTATCCTTTAATTTTAGATTTTAAAACAATTGATAGTGAAGAGGTTTTTACGCTTACAAATGATCCATTGAATGAAGGAATAGCCCGAAACATTCATGCGACGACTTTTTGGGATGAACTAAAAGACAAATATTCTGATGATGAATTCAATGCTAAATTAGAACGGGTTTTGATTAGTAGAATAACACCAGATGGAGATACAATTCCTGTAAGTCAAAGTTTTGCAGACAGGGAATATTGGGAATACTATGAAAGTGAAGATGATGAAATTATTTTCCATAATTATCACCTATATCTCACGGATGAGTTAGTTGAATAATTTGTACTAACCAAGGGCTGTATCACTGCTGATATAGCCTTTGATTAATAATCAGTTCAGCTTATTTTTCACCAGCCTCTTTATCGTATTTCACAATAATATGAATCCAAATCGCCCGAGATAGCCTTAAAAGCTTAGTGTAAATCAATGCTGCCAATGCTAAAACCAAAACCATTGTAGAACCAACCTCCCAATCCAGTGTAAATACTAGAACCAAGGCAGGTACTAACAAGAACCAACCAGAAAGGATGTAAGACAAAAACATTGCGCCGAAATAAAATCCTGGCTCAGGCATAAAGTTTTCATTACACACCTCGCACCTATCGTGCATATCTAAAGGCTTTTTAAATTCAAAAGGCGATTTGTACAATTTGCCTTTTCGGCATTTAGGACAATGATATGTCCACATACTCTTAATAATATTCATGTTTATAATTGATAATGGATAATTGATAATGACCGAGTTAGTCTGTCTAGTTTTCTATTACAAAAGAACGTTTTTTCATCTAGTTTTAAGTAACAAAAGCACTTATACAATTGAGAATTAATAATGAATAATTGATAATGACCGAGTTTCCATTTAATTCTAAAAACAACCTATTTCAGGAAGGTACACATTATCAACTCTCAACTTTCAACTTTCAACTTTCAATTAACTTAATTTCACCTCTTCCTTGTTTTATTTTGCCTCGATGTTCGAGATCTTTTAATATACGCGAAACCACTACTCTAGCCGTGGCAAGCTCATTTGCTATTTGTTGATGGGTTGTTTTTACAACATTTGTATTAGAGATAAGTTGTTTTTGTTTCAAATAATTTAAAATGCGGGCATCCATTTTTTGAAAAACTACCGTATTGAACGCATCTAACATATCTTCAAATCGTGATTTATATGAATCTATCACAAATGTATTCCAAGTAGAAAATATTTTCAGCCAATTATTTACTAAATGAAGCGGCACTAAAATCACTTCTGTATCTTCTTCAGTTACGACTTTTACAGGGCTTTTTTCATTGTGAATACAAGCCGAAATACACATAATACAACTTTGTCCACCTTGGATATAATACAATAAAATCTCTTTATCTCCTTCTTGACGCATGATTTTGATCGAGCCTTTTAGCACCAAAGGCAACATTTTAACGTAAGTTCCCTCTTCAAGCAAAACCATGTCTTTCTTGAATGACTTAAACGCGCAGAGTTTTATCATCTGCTCTCTTAATGTTTTTTCTTTAAATGCAGGGAAATACTTACTTAATTCATGTTCTAAGAGTGGCGCTGTTTTTTCCATAATTAACTAGGCTCGTTAAGCGTTTTTATTTTTCAAAATTAGGATGTCACAATTTAATCAAACATCCTATTATGTTTAATCATCTACTTGCTTTTTTGTTTATCTTTTCAAAAATTATTATTCAATGTTTTCAAAGTATTCCTTAATTTCGTTTTTAAGGATCAAGAAATTAAAAACAGCAAAAGTAAGTAGTATGAAAAAAAGACGACCAATTTTAAAAATCAAATTAGAAGCAATTGACTGGGTTTTGGAAATATTGACCGCTATATTCGTACTATTGCTAATTGGATTACCGATTTATTTTTATGGTGATATGCCCGATCAAGTACCTTCCCATTTCAATGCTGCTGGCGAACCTGATGCTTTTGGTAGTAAGAAATCAATCTGGGGCTTGCCTTTTGTCGGCTTAATCATGGCAATAGGTCTGACTATGCTCAATCGGATTCCTCATTTATTTAACTATCCTGTTCCAATTGATAAAAAGAATGCACGACAACAATACCGAAAAGCGACCCGATTAATTAGAGCAATGAAAACGGTCATTGTTGGTGCTTTTGCGTATATCGGTCATATGTCTATTCAAACTGCACTTGGGCATTCGAAAGGATTAGGAAATGGTTTTCTAATCGTTTTAGCAGTACTTATTTTCGGGATTATTATCTTTTATATGTATCGTTCAGGCAGGCGAGATTGATTCTATTTTTTTATAAAAAACGATTTTTCAATTCTGGTGTAGGCATCCAACAACTATCTTGCTTGCCAAACCATTTGTATCTATTTTTTGAAATAAAATCATAAATCCCATCTCGAATGAACTTAGGAATAATCACAAAACTGTACAAAACACGCCAAAAACCGCCAAATATTCTAGATAATCTTAACGGCACATCAGATTGCACATAGGCTTTATTATTTTCAATCAAAACAACCGTCGATAAAGAAGTTGTATCTAAATGATATTTTTTCAACAAATTTTGACCAATGTCAGATTGCAAAGAAGCGTATTTGATTTGTGCATTTTTATCCCTTTCAATACAAAATTGAACCGTATGATTGCATAAATTACAAACGCCATCAAATAAAAGAATTGGATTATTTTTACTGATTTTTTTCATCTTTTTAATTAAGATTGGATAAAACGAATGTATTATCAATTATAAAACAACTCTAACTAATGATTGTTTTATATTTGCAATCAAATTGATATGAATGAATCTGTCCGAAAAAGAACTAACTATTATCCAAGATGCTGATTTTTTTCGCGTCAAGCAACAAATTATTCAAAAAACGTTGATTGAATTGAATAATTTGAGAGATGAGGTTAAAAAAACAGCCGCATTTCAAAACTTCGATTTTCCAGAAGAAATGGACATTGAATACGGTAAGATTTCAAAAGGAGAAAACTATAATAGCTTGCCGTGGATTGTGCTTGACTTTCCTCGGAGGTTTAATAAAAATGGTGTTTTTGCCTTTCGGTCTATGTTTCTTTGGGGCAAAGGCTTTTTCTTTACCCTGCATTTGTCAGGACAATATTTAGAAAATTATAAAACGCTGATCTTATCAAAAGTACCTGAGTTGAAATCACATCAAGTTTATTTTTATACCGATTCGGATGAATGGCAACATGAAGTTATTTTGCCCTTTTATCAACAATTGAATCAAATAACTCCTGATAAAATTCAAAGCTCATTACAAAATCAAACTTATTGTAAATTAGCCCGTAGATTAGAATTATCTAACATTCAAAACCTAACCGCTTTTGGTTTAGAAACTTTTGAGTTATTTTTTAAAGGGTTGAATATGATTTCATCATAAGTGTATTAATACCTCGCGATTCATTGGATTAACTATATTTGACAAAAAATAATATTAATATTGGGCAAAAGTCAGGTCTTGCAAATTTCAAGACAAAATACTACCACCTAATATCACAAAACAACAATAATTTAATATCATGATTGTATCAGCAATAGCTGCGGCTACTGAAAATTGGGTCATCGGAAAAGGAAATGAAATACCTTGGTATTTGTCGAATGATTTTAAATATTTCAAACGAACAACGCTCAATCACCATATTATTATGGGAAAAAACACTTTTTATTCGATTGGTCGAGCTTTACCCAAAAGAACGAATATAATCCTCACTCGCCAGCCATTTTTTGCAGCTCAAAACTGCTTAGTCGCGCATTCGATTCAAGAAGCATTAGAAATTGCTCATGATAATGGAGAAGAAGAAGTATTCATTATTGGAGGCGGGTCAATCTATGAACAATCACAAAAATACTGGGATCGTGTCTATTTAACTGTCGTTCATACAAAAATTGAGGGTGATGCTTTTTTCCCAAAACTGGACAAATCCCAATGGGAGAACACTTTTTGGGAAAAACATCAAGCAGATGAGAAAAATGATTTTGATTATACTTTCAAAACTTTCAACAGAAAAAAATAATATTTTATTTTTTAAATTATTTAACAAAAACAATATAAAACACTAATAATCAAGTAATTACATTTATTGCTTTTTCATAAATCATGCTTTTTTTTCGTTGCTAACATCAAAAATTATACCATTTTATAAAATTAGGCACAGTTTTGTAACTATGTATAATGTCTTTACAAAATACCAAACAAATTAGCAACGAACTACAAGCACAAGTAATTATGAAATATCTATTAATTTTCTCATTCGTATTTATAGGCAATACTCTCTCTAATGCTCAAAATTGCACCAAGCCAATTGCTATGAATATCAATATTGAGGCAAATAAAGAAAAAATAACATCTAAAAAAGTTGTTACTTATAAAGTTGGACGTTATGAGGAAGCTGGAGATTTTAACATTTTCATTCCTAAAACTTTTTCTCCAAATGAAGATGGAATTAATGATATTTTTAAAATTCAAACGAAAAGTGTCATCAATTTTGAATTAATGGTTTTTGATCAATGGGGTGGTTTTGTTTACTCTGATAATACGATTAATTTGAATTGGAACGGAAAAGTAAATGACAAACTCGTTGATTCTGGTGCTTATGTTTATGTCATCAAATTAACAACGATTGACGGACAAGCAAAAAAATACTCTGGGTGTTTGATGATTGAAGAATAAGACAAAATAAATAATAATAAGCCAAAGACTTTTAAACGCAATTATATATAAACAGTAAGTAAAATTCTATTCATTTATTTAAACTACAAATTTAGAAAAACTAATGCCGAGCAGGAAACTGTTCGGCTTTTTTGATTCTTAGCACCAAATTTTTATCCATAATTTCTTGATACTTAATTGAAATAATCTTGTTTATTAATTTTAAAAAGCCTATCATTGTAAAATAATTATTGTTTTTTACCCAAAAAAACAAAATAAAAAACAATATACTCTATATTTTGAACAAATTTTAATCTAAAACCTTGAATGATGATTCGCACTCAACAATCATTCATTATTAACGCTAGTCGCTCTAATAATCGTTACTTTTCTGCTGCCTGTTCTCATATGGAACAGTTACTCAATCAATCTATCCAAATAGAGGATTATTCTAATTTGGTTAGTCAATTTGTTTTTTCCTTTACCTTTCATAATTCTAAAGCGCACAAAATCAAAGAGTTTAAAGCGCTTCAAGAAGAAGAAAACAAGACTGTTTTACAAATCAGTTTAGCAATAGATCATCCCTATTTTAAGCATTTAGATAAGGATGCTACACAACAATATATGATAGAGCTTTTCTTAGAATCTATTTTTATTGGTGCATCATTAGATGCTTCTTTACAAGACGCTTATCTTTATAATGATGTCAAACGTATTTTTTATAGATATGGCTGGTTCACAAGGGTTATTTTCCCTGCGGCATAAGTTAATTGTATCCTTTTAATATTATTCCAAATATTACAAGGATACGATTGTAACACCATCTCCTCCCCTTTTAGGTACTTCGTGCATCATACCAATTACTTCTTTATACTCTCGAACTTTTTGGCGAACTGCGGATCTTAATATCCCGCTTCCTTTACCATGAATAATCTGTAAAGTATCCGCAGAAGAGACAATTGCTTCATCCATAAAGACTTGAACCATTTCTAAAACTTCTTCACGACGCATCCCTCGCACATCAATTTTAGGTTCAAATTTCGC
This sequence comes from uncultured Saprospiraceae bacterium, assembly GCA_937125475.1. Classification (GTDB taxonomy): domain Bacteria; phylum Bacteroidota; class Bacteroidia; order Chitinophagales; family Saprospiraceae; genus CAKZLL01. Next base: position 9,089 of record CAKZLL010000552.1, read on the forward strand.
AGCTTTTGCGATCATTTCCGTATTGACGCGTTTTTGTTGAATAATTTCCAATGGTTTATTTGCGTGTTGTAGATCTCTCAATTTCACAGTTACTCGCAAAGATCCCATTTCGATAATCGCATCTTTTCGTCCCAGACTTGCCACTTTTCCTGTCGCACCGCCAGAGCGTAATTTGACAAAATCGCCGATCTTAATTTCACCAACTTTCACCGCTTTTTTAGCCGTAGGTGCATAATAAATTTCTTCTCGCAATTCCTTGACCTCTTCAACAGCTTTGGTCTTTTCTTTACGAATGTTTTGCGCCAGTTTTTTAGCTTTTTCTAAGTTTTTCTCTTCCTTGAGTTCTCGCACCAAACGCTCTACTTTTTTATTGACGTGAGCAGCTTGTTGCATTTCATTTTCTTTGATGTCGAGTTTGAGTTTTTTACGTTTATACTCATAATCTTTTGACATTCTTTCGTATTGTTCAATTAACTTTTGCAATTGAACTTCGCGGATTTTCATCGTTTTTAGCTCATCTTCAACTTCCTTTTTCTCGCGTTGTAAATCAACTAAAAGTTGATCAACTGCCTTTTCATTTTTACCCGTTTTGAATTTAGCATATTTCAAAATACTATTAGGCAAGCCTGTTTTTTGAGCAATTTCAAAAGCAAAAGAACTACCTGGTCGTCCAACTTTCATTTGATACGTTGGCGAAAGTGTATCATTATTAAACTGCATTGAACCATTAATAATACCTTTGGTTTTGAATGCAAAAATTTTCAAATTAGAATAATGCGTCGTAATAACACCAAAGATTTTCTTGTCATGTAAGTTCTTCAAAACGGCTTCTGCAATCGCTCCGCCTATTTTTGGATCTGTTCCCGAACCAAATTCATCAATTAAAACTAAGGTTTTGTCATTTGCATTTTCAACAAAAGCTTTGGCATTTTTCAGTCGAGAACTATACGTACTCAAATCATCTTCGAGTGATTGTTGATCTCCAATATCTGCGAAGAAGTTTTCAAAAACACCGACTTCACTTTCTTTATCCAAAGGCGTTAATAAACCTGCTTGTGTCATTAATTGGATCAAGCCGATGGATTTCATCGAAATCGACTTTCCTCCTGCATTTGGTCCACTCAACACCAAAACACGGTTTTTGTGCATGAATACCAAATCTAAAGGAATTGTTTTTTTGCCTTCGGCTTTGTTTTTTAATAATAAAAGTGGATGATACGCTTCTTTGATTCCAATATGCGGAAAGTCTTTAATGGTTGGTTTTGTCGCTTTCATTTGCATCGCCAAATTAGCTTTGGCTTGAATGACATCGAAACGAACAATGATAGTTTCATAAGCCGATAAATTGAAGCCATAAGGGCGAATTTCGGCACTCAAATCGCGGAGGATGCGATATAATTCTCGACGTTCTTCTTGTTCCAAATCAAACAAATCATTATTGATGTCGATAATGATTTCTGGTTCGATAAAAGCGGTTTTTCCTGTGGCAGATTCATCGTGAATGATTCCTCGAATTTTCCGTTTATGCTCGGCTGGAACGGCTAAAACTCGACGACCATTTCTAAAACTTTCAATCGTGTCCTTGAGCCAGCCTTTGGAAGCGTACATATTAATGATGCTTCTAAATTTCTTATCTAATTCCTGCCTTTTGCCAGACATTCGTTTGCGAATACGCATTAATTCTGGCGAAGCATCGGGACGAATATTATTATCTTCATCAATAACGCGCTGAATGGATTTTATCAAATCTTCATTAAAACTCGTCTTTTTGACGATATCATACATCGTTCGGTAAGTAGATCGGTGTTTTTTAAAGAATTTATAAATATCTCGAATTTGCAACATGATATTATTAATCCGTCGCAAAGCTTCAACCGATAAAACATAGCCATCAATATCCAAGACTTTCAGGTCTTTGGCAATACTTTCGTAAGCTCGTATCGGGAATCGGTGCTTTTCTTCCGATGCTGTTTTATATTCTAATACCTCTTTGAGTAAGGTTTCGATGATCCGCGCTTTATGATGAATAACGGTATTTCGTATTTTCTCAACACCTAATTCTCCTAAGCACTGCTTCTCTAAAAGTTCTAGGACTTTATCGAACTCCAATTTCTCGTAGATGTCGTTTGGTATGAATCGCATTTTTCTATTTTAATGAAATATTTTTCAAAAATACAATTTTACTAACACATGAATGGGAAAACAGTTCCTTGTTCTATTATTTTTTTATGCACATACAATGTTATTAGGTATTGCGTCGATTTTACAAATACATCAATAGATTTTTTCACCTATTATATAAATATAATAGGCATTTTTATTTTTCATCAAAACAACCTGCTTAACTAACATGAAATTTACAATAGAACGATTTTTAGATACGATCCGCTTATTTCCAGAAGCTTTCCGATTCATTCGCAAAAATAGAATTTGGGAAGGTTTTTGGAAATATACTTGGGTAAGTACTTTGGTTATTATCATTGGTTTACTTTTCACTGTTCGATTTTACTCTTATTTCGCTATTTGGTGGATTCATATTGATCCAGCTGCTATTGGCACAGAAACTCGAAATCTATTGAGCCGTTTTACAGGCGAGGGCGCGAATTTATTCCTTTCGAGTGGTTTTAAATATGTAATTTTCATTTTCATGGAAATTGTAATTTTTCATAGTGTTGGGCGAACCATACAATTAATTAGTAAAAAACAAGATCGAGAACCAACTTTTAAGATTTTTCTAAAAGCGCAAATCCGAATGATTAAAATCAGTTTACGTTCTTGGGTTAAAGAATTAATTGCTACTATTTTGATTAGTATTGCAATTGGAATTTCTGGCGCGGATTTCTTAAAAACACCTTTGATTTTCATCGTTCAATGTTATTATATTGGTTTTATGATGGTCGATAATTATAATGAGCGCCTTGGAATGAACATTACCCAAAGTGCCAAATTCACTCAAAAATTCGCTGATGTGACCTTGGCAATAGGGCTTGTTGTTTATATTATCATGTATATTCCATTGATTGGTACATTTGTTGGCCCTTTACTCGGTGGTGTGACTGCTACTTTGATGATGCATCGCTTAATACAACCTCCTACAAATGAGGATTATAATTATGAAATGTGATATAATATTTTTCTTAAACCGTGTTCGTTTTAAAAACGGACACGGTTTAAGATTTAACAATCACTTTTAAATTTGTACATTTATTCGTTATTCCTAGACCAATATAAAATTGATAATAATGAATAAAATTTCCGCTAACCCATTACCATTAATTTGTCTGATTTTTACTGTTTTTTGCTGGACAAGCTACAAACAAACATCCGAAAAAACATTTTTTCAAGCCCTATAAAAAGCATATCAAAACATCTTATTGAAGATAGCACCGATTTTGTTAATGCCTCAAGGGGTTTTATTGCTACTCGAAAAGATCCGATTATTAAAAGCAAAAACGGAGGAATATCCATAGATTTAAGCTTATTTACCTTTGTAAAAGGTAAGAACTCAAAGAAGGCATTACGAAAAAGCATTTGTGAGAGATTTCTACTCAAGCGGATATTATTGTAAATATGACTTTGGAGGATTTTTATAATTATATGGCAGTGCGATTAAATCCTGAAAAAGCCAGTGGAAAAAATATACTTTCAATTTGATTTTTCCAGATATTAATGAAAAAATTTCGATCTATTTAGTCAATGGCGTATTGCACAATCGCCCAAATGTTTGAGCAGAAAAACCGACTGCAACAATCACTATGAATAAAAGTACTTTTAATGTTGGAAGAATTAACAGAAGAAATAGCGACTGGAAAAGAGGAGATACCAAAAGAAAGTATTAATGCCGATAAAAAGCCTTAAACAATTAACAACCCTGTTTTGATAATTTGTAAGAATTTTTAATTTTTTAAAAAAAATACCCCATTTTGTATATGATTTAGAATCAGATATTTGATATCAACAAGGTTATACGAAAGAAAAAAAGAATGAATTACAATTCAAAGGAGATGCTATAAAAGCTCTTTTCAAAGAAAAAATCTTACAAGCAAAGATATAGCTAGAGTTAAAAAGACAACCGTTAAATATATAGAAGAATTAAAATAAAAGTAAGTATTTAAAATAGTACAATTGCCTAATCATAAGCAATAAAATTACAAAGACTACTAAAAAATACAGTCTTTGTAATTTAAAGTTAGACTACCTCACTTTCTACTTTAGGCAAAGTCAAATATTGCAATCCTAAAGAAATCAAAATCATTCCAACGCCTCCAATTTCTTTAAAGTTTTCCGTTTGAACATTACTAGTATGCGTTATAACTGGATCATGAGGCAAGTTAGGGTCAAAGTTGACTAAACTAGCGTAAGTATTTGGCATCATCATCACCAATGCAAAAACAGTAACACCAATTAAACCAACTAACACTTTTTTAGGCATTTTTCCAGCAAACGAAATCACACTTGCCAAAGCAGCACTACTATAAGCCGCAATCCAAAGCGATCCATCAGGATCATTAAATTGAACTGAGGCAAAAACCATAAATAAAATGGCAAAAACGAGATGAATATATTTTATATATTTCATATTCCAAAGTTTATTCCGATGACAGTCACAGCAATTATAGCACTCACAATTGGTGCAAGAATAGTGACTATTAATATTTCAAAGTATTTTCGGGGCACAGGTGTTGTTTCGGATAACCATTCTGAGATCAATGAGATAATCAGAATAGCCATAAAAATAAATGTAAACAATACCGAAACTAATGTTGCTAAATAATTGTCAGAAAGCCACAAGATCAAATAAATGATAATTTGTGCTAAAAAAATCTCGATCACAGGGCTTTTAAAATAAGCTTTCATATATCTTCATGTAATATTTGTGCCGAATTATTAATACAATTATGATTAATAAATGTAAATTTTATAAAAATTAT
>CAKZLL010000553.1 GCA_937125475.1 uncultured Saprospiraceae bacterium
TTTTACTCAAGCATTGCAGGTATCTGTGCTGGAATTTGGAATTTTCAGCTAAATTACTGATTATCAATCCGAACAACCCTATTATTAGGGAGAGGTACAATTATTATTCTACAGCAAGTTGTAACACCTTTAGCGCTCGACCATCATTAAGAATGGTTATAAAATACATGCCTTTATTCCAATTTTTAACATTAACCGATAAAATAGTACGATTCCAATTTTTTTGTTCAAAAACTTGTTGTCCTAATATATTATAAATTTGAATAGTCAGATTATTAGAATTAGAGTATTCTTTTAATTCTAAATAAAATTGATCTGTTGCAGGATTAGGATAAATTTTAGCTCCTATTTTTTGGATAATTTCTTGATTTGAAACCAACTGATTTGGGTAATATGGTACGGTAATCATCGTATCATTTTCACAGCCATTATCATCAATCAAAATTAATGTTATTTGATAAGTTCCTGTATCTGAATACAAATAAGCAGGATCATAAACGCCAGAGGTATCGCCCGTTCCAAAATCCCAATGCCAATAAGATAAAGGAGTTAAAGAAGTGCTTAAATTAGTAAATCGGACAGAATCTGCTAAAATAGAATCTATTGAAAAACTAAAATTAGGCTGCGGCAGCGAATGAACCGTAAAAATAGCTGGAATTGTATCCGTACAACCTAGACCAGTAATTGACAAATTGCCTTGAAATGTCCCATCAGCTGGAAAAATGAAATTGGGATAAGTTGCAGTATCAGTTAAAATAAAATTAACAGTTGAAAACTGCCAATTAAAAATATTATTATTACCCCAAAATAAAGGATTACTTAGTAATTGAAAATTAGTCGAGCAATTATCAAATAACAAAGTATCTAAAACGCCTAGCGAATCCGTTTGTATCGTAGACAAAATCGGCGTACAATTAACTACATAAACCACAATGTCGCGTGCGGTCGAACTCAATAAAGTATCATTTCGATATTCCTCAATACAAACTCCAACAGCATACGCTCCTATTGCTGAGGCTTTCCCTGTAATTATTCCCGTTTGTGAATTAATCGTTATTTGTGGATTACTAATAATTGGATTAGTAGCACTATAAGGACTTGCATAACTAATCGGTGCGTAAGGAGGTGGATCAGCAGGATTTGGAGCTGGATTCATAATCATAGCGCCATTCAATGGACTACAAAAAGAATAAACTAAACTATCCCCTTCTGCATCAGTTGCACTACTATTAATGCTTATCTGATTATCAATACAAAGAATAGTTGGCGGGATTGTATTAAATTGTGGAGGATTGTTACAGCTCGTTTGAGCCAAATCAGATAAAAAAACTGTGTGCGTCGTTCCTGTCTGCTCAGGATTTGATATATTAACAATGTTAGCATTTCTGCAACAGCGCTGATACGAAACGACATAACCCTCCGCATTGTAAGGTAATTGATAAATTGTTTGATAAATACCAACATCTATACAGAAATTATTCGGCGGAATGAGGCACGTACTAACCAATGACGACGCTTCAATGTTATATTGTGTATCAATCGGAACATTAACAGATTGAACTAGCGTGTAACTACCATTAGCCACACTATAAATCGCAATTGATGATAGGTTATCAAAAGAAGTTAACGTACCTTGCGGATTCACTGAACCACAATCTCGATATACTTTAAGGGTAAATTCATAATTGTTATTACCTAGACATTCGTAATTTAATTCTCCACCTACGAGATGACTCGCAGTTGTCAATGTACTAAGAGTAATAATTAGTAAAAAAGTCCATAATAAATGCTTCATTGGATTTATGTTTTTTAGTAAAAAAATTTAATTCCTGCTAAAGTATATTAAATAGACAAAACCACAAAACATTTATATCTTTCCTAAATCAAGACAACGTTCCCAACGTCATTTCCAAATATTTCAACAACAAATCTGCATTTTTTTTATCAAAACACATTGGCGGTTTGATTTTTATCACATTATGAAAAAGCCCATCAGTACTCATCAAAAAACCTAGTTCTCGCATTCTATTGGCTAAATAAGCGGTTTCTTTGGGAGCAGGTTCTAATGTTTCACGATTCTTAACTAATTCGAAACCTAGAAACAAGCCAGTTCCACGAACATCACCAATGATAGAAAATTCATTTTGTAATTGTCTCAAACCAGCAAGTAAATAATTGCCCATTTCCAAAGCATGTTCTTGTAAATTTTCTTCTCGGATGACTTCCAAAACAGCCGAACCAATCGCACACGAAACAGGATTCCCTCCAAAAGTATTAAAATATTCCATGCCGTTTGCGAAAGCTTCTGCGATTTCAGGTGTTGTCACAACTGCTCCAAGCGGATGACCATTACCGATTGGCTTGCCCATTGTTACAATATCAGGTACAACATCTTGCAATTCAAAGCCCCAAAAATGACTTCCTACTCTACCAAATCCGACTTGAACTTCATCCATAATACAAACACCTCCTGCTGCGCGAACGGCTTCAAATCCATGCTTTAAATAACCATTTGGTAATACTACTTGACCACCGCAACTCAAAACACTTTCGCAAATAAAACCTGCAATACCTCTATTTTCGGTTTGGACTTCTTTTATAACGTCTAGGATATGCGCAGCGTATTTTTTACCTGCTGTTATTGGATTTCGATATTTGCCTCGATAAGTATCTGGAATTGGCACAGTGTGCGTTGTCAGGGGTGCACCTTTTCCGCCTTTTCCATCAAATTTATAACTACTCACATCAATTACTCGATTTGTGTTTCCATGATAACCAACTTCGACAGCAATCATATCTTGTTGATTCGTATAGGCTTCTGCCATTCTGAGCGCGAGTTCGTTGGCTTCGCTTCCCGAATTAACAAAATGAACAACCGATAATTCTTTTGGTAAAGTTGCGACAAGTTCCTCTGCAAATTGAACGATGTTTTTATGCAAATACCGTGTATTAGTGTTTAAAACACCATTTTGAAGGTTTGCCGCTCTCACGACTTTAGGGTGTTCATGCCCAACATGTGCCACATTATTCACGGTATCCAAATATCTGCGCCCTGTTTCATCGTATAAATATTGTTTATAACCTCTGACCATATGCAGCGGTTTTTGGTAAGAAATACTTAAACTTCGACCAAGGTATTGTTTTCTCTTATTTAAAATTTCATTGATGGAGGGAGATGAATGGGATTTGGATGGAGACAAGGACAAGGCGTGCCTTGTCCCTACGGAATTGATTAGGTGAATGGGATTTGGGCAGAGGTCTAACCACATTTTAGCTTCATGCGGATAAGCTACGCCTGGGAAATCACCTTCTTTTCCTAACATATCTAGCATCACTTGAAAATGCAAATGTGATACCCATCCTCCGTTTTCATGCGGTTCGCCTAAAGTGGCAATCGCTTGCCCTTTTTCAATTTTTTGCCCTTTCGTTAAGCCTTCAAGCGATGCAATACTCAAATGACCATATAGAGTATAAAAAGTTAAACCTGTTGAAATATCATGCTGTAAAATAATCGTTCCACCATAATCACCAGCTCCATCATTATTTTTAAAACTATGAACAATACCTTTATATGGAGCAAAAACGGATGTACCTGCTTTTGCCCAAATATCCAATCCCAAATGAACTGTTCGCCATTGTGGACCTTGATTACCGATCGTTTGGAAAGCATCGGTTGTATAGATTGGTCGAATTTCACCATATCCACCAACTCCCATATCACCACCTTTGTCTTCTAATAGTCGATTGAGTGTTTTTTGGAAATTTGGAATAGTATCAAAACGGCTATTATTTCCTAATTCTATACTACTTACACTTAGGTCTAATGGCACTAATTTTTGATTCGTAAAATCAATAACTGCTGCAAAGTTACTTTGATTTTCAATCGCCCATTTTTTAAAATGAGTTACATTCGGATGAGCTGACCAGCCACATGCTTGACGCAAAGTATATTTTACGAATGAAGGCGCATAATTTTTCCACTTTCGGAGTAAATCCCATGCAGGGCGTTCACTGATTTGTAAATAAACGTTTTCGGGTTCGAGGTGCTTATTATGAGCCGCACTAGCCACCGTTATCAACAAACGTGCTGCAATTAATGAATATAAAACCTCAATTTCTTGTTCCTCTAATGGAAAAATTTCATGATACCCTTGAACGACTAACGAAATGGCAGACAACGGATCTTCCCAATTCATACCTGCATAAGCGCAAGCAATCGCTAATTCATTAATAGTTTCACAATAAAGAGCATCTCCAAAATCAATGACTCCTGTAATTTGGGGATGATATAAATCATTATTAGCTAATAAATTAAGCTCATGTGCATCGTTATGATTCACACTTTTTCGAAGTTTTCCTAACTGTGGCAATGTATTCCTTTCAAAATCATTCCAAAAATAATGAGCTAGTTCGTTTTCTTCTTCCTTTTGAAAATAAGTCGCTAAATCACGAGAATACAGCGTTTCACTCGGATTCCATTTATAAAAACGATGCGCATCAATATGATCAAACCCTTGTAGGCTTTTTGATAAATGCCCACAAACTCGACCCCAACTCAACATCAAACTATTAGTGCGAGGTGTTACTGCTTTGACCATTTGACCAGTTATCCAACTTTGTAATCGAATATACCGCGTATCACCTGATTTATCTTGAAATGTTCCAAAATTTCTCTCATTACAAGTTTGTATAATAGTAGGCAAATCAAAAGGAAAATCTTGTGCGGTAAGATGTTGAATAATAGCTGCTTCAAACTCTACTTGTTGAATTTCCATTGTTGGGCGGCTAATTTTAAGCACAAAACAAGTGTTTTGATCCGTTTTTATACAAAAATTAAAATCAACTTCTCCTTCGAGGCGCTTGATATTAACAAGATTTAGTCCGTAAAACACTTTGGCTAAACGAGTGATTTCAGCATCGGAAATCAATAAATTAGAATAATTTTTTTTATTCATTTTATTGTAAATTTATGATACATCATTTTTTTATCAGATGAATAATATATAATAAAAAGGAAACGTTCTTTATACAACCAGCGGGAGAATTTAAGAATAATTGTATTAAATAAAGGATAATTGTAGAGAAAAGAAATGCTTTTTCTTGACAGTCATTGATATGGTTTGAATGGAATTATAATTAAATAAACCAAAAACATATCTTTGGTCTACTGGTTAAAAAAACTATTTTTGCCCTCCGATTTAATCAAATCATAAGATCCTCTAGTGCAAAGAATTTCAACAAGTAAAATGAAAAACAGATGAGATTATCTACAAAACGCGTTTTTGTATTATTCTTGATTTATGGACTTTGTCAATGGTCTATAAATGCTCAACCTACAGCCAACTTTACCACCAATAAAACTGATGGCTGTGTCCCTTTATTGGTTCAATATCAGAATCAATCTACTGGCGGAATTGTTTCTTATTCTTGGAATTTAGGAACAACATCCTCTGGACTATCTAATCCCGTTCAACTCTATACGACAGGAGGAATTTATACTATTTGTCTCACTGTCACTGATACGGCAGGCTTAACAGACACCCATTGTAAAACGAACTATATTAATGCATTCGCCTTACCAGATGCTGGTTTTGGCGCTGTACCTCCTATAGGCTGTAATCCAGCTAGTATTCAATTTACAGATACATCTTCCTCCGCTTCTGGTGCAGCAATGGCGAGTTGGCAATGGAGTTTTGGAGATGGTGGCTCAAGTAATTCACAACATCCAACACACATTTATACTCAAAACAATTCTTTTGATGTCACACTCAACGTAGTTGATGCTAATGGATGTAGCGGATCTACTACACGAACCAATTATATTACAGTTGTTGATCCGCCACAAGCAGCTTTCATTGCTACAAATATAGGAAATTGTACCGTACCTCATACGGTTAACTTCTCTAATACAACACCGATTACGAGTACACTTTCTTTCCTTTGGAATTTTGGTGATGGCTCGACCTCTGCTGCTTCTAGTCCTTCTCATACTTATAATAACTCTGGTATTTATACCGTTTCATTAACCGTTACAGATATAATTACAGGTTGTTCTGATGTCTTTACTCAAAATAATCTTGTTGATTTAACTAGTAAATTATCATTCTCTTATTCGGCTCAATCTGCTTGTGGACCAACACCAATCAATTTTAATGATAATTCATCAGGTACAACTTCCAATTGGATTTGGGATTTTGGCAATGGAGATAGTGCTTTTGTAAAAAATCCAGTCTATACTTATACTACTCCAGGTTGTTATTTTGTGTCTTTAACTGCTACTGATGGAGATGGTTGTACTTCAACTATTTCTGATACGACCTGTATTAATATTTATCCTATTCCAACAGTTTCTTATGCATCATCAGGCAATTTGGAAGGATGTGAACTACCTCATACTGCTAGTTTTAGTGGAGGCTCAAGTGGCGCGGCACAGTGGGCTTGGGATTTTGGTGATGGCAATACTGATTCTATTCAAAACCCAATGCACGAATACACTTCTTTTGGTATTTTTCCTGTTTCATTGACCGTTACTAGTCCTGATGGTTGTACTAATTCAACTATCATTGATACTTTTAGAATAGAACCGATCACTGCGAATTTCATTGTAAATAATACACAAGGTTGTTCGCCAATTACAGCTACTTTTCAGGATCTAAGTACTTCATTTATACCAATTAATAGTTGGCAATGGGATTTCGGTTTCACTACTTCTACACAACAAAACCCAACGGTTGTTTTTAATGACACAGGAACATATGATATACAGTTGATTGTTGGTAACATACAAGGATGTTTTGATACAATTGTCTATAACGATTTAATTCAGGTGGGAATGCCTGCTAATTTAAGTTTTGTGGCGAGTAATAATACATTATGTATATATGATAGTGTTTTGTATAATAATACTTCTGATCATTATCCACAACTTTGGTCGTGGGATTTTGGAGACTCAACCTATTCTTCTATAAAAAGCCCTTACCTTTATTATAGAGATACTGGTTTTTTCGATATAACACTCACTGCCACACATTACAATTGTCCAAGTACAATTACCTATACGGATTATGTACAAGTTTTTCCTCCCAAAGCTAGTTATGTTGATACTATTGTTTGTGACGATCCATACACTGTTAATTTTACTGATTATTCTATTAGTGCCTCAACTTATTCATGGGATTTTGGTGTTCCTAATTCAAATACAGATACTTCTAGTTTACCTAGCCCCAGTTTTACTTATCCAGAACGGGGAGATTATCTTGTTACGCTAACTGTAACTAATGGCTCAAGTGGTTGTACCAATTCTGGTGCTCGTTATGTTTATATTCGAGATCCTAAAGCTATTTTTACAGTTGCAGAAGATACAATTTGTGCGGATGTTCCCCTAACTATTTCGAACAACTCTCTAGGTGCTGATCATTATGCTTGGAGTGCGTTAAACGCCAATATTACTAGTGGAAACTCTGCCAATACTACGCTTTCTTATAGTCAAGGTTTTTATGATAATATTCAATTAATCGTTACTGATGTCAATGGTTGTAGAGATACAATGATCGTCTCTGATACAATTGCAGTTTCTGATGTCGCACCTATTTTCACTCCCGATGTAACTGATGGTTGTATTCCATTAACTGTTAATTTCACAGAAAGTTCTACTACCTTTTTAGGTACTTTAACAAATTGGGATTGGAATTTTGGTGGATCGACAGGTACATCAACCGATCAAAATCCAACTTTTATTTATAATAATAAAGGAACATACACACCTACTTTACAAGTGACAAACTCCTTAGGATGTAACAGAACAGTATCTGGAAATACTATTCGAGCTACTTTCCCTACAATCGGCTTCTCAGTCGACTCGGTGGCTTGTACCTCCGACTCCCTTTCTTTTAACAATAACTCTTCAGGCATAAGTTTAACTTACCTGTGGGATTTTGGTGATGGAACTACTTCAACCGAGCGCAACCCCACACACCGTTATATGACTGAAGATACTTTTAATGTTTGTTTAACGGTAACAGATGTTAATGGTTGTGATACCACTTTATGTAAAATTGATGAAATTATTATTGCAGATCCATTTGCAGCATTCACCGCAGATACTACTTATGGTGGTTGTGGTACTGCAACGATCACTTTTCAAGATACATCTATCAATGCCACTTCTATAAAATGGCTATTCAGTGACGGTACAACTTCAACTTTAACTAATCCTGTCAAAACATTTTCGACTGGATCTTATGACGTTTGTCTTGTGGTCTATGGAGCATCAGGTTGTACCGATACTATTTGCAAAACGGATTATATTTTAGTACAAGAACCTTTAGCCGATTTCTCTTTTACGCCAAACTCTGGCTGTCCGCCACTAGATGTTGTTTTTACTGCGACAGGAATCGGTGTTGAACGATTTATTTGGGTCACAGGAGATGGTGGTTTGGTTGTTCAACCAGGAACTAGAGGAGCTGACACCATTCAATTAACTTATCCCTATCAACATGGAGGAACTTATATTCCTGTCTTGATCGCGGAGAGCGACTCGGGGTGTCAAGATATTAATATCTCCCCTAACTTTATTGATGTTGAAGTTTTTGAAGTAGAAATCGAAGCATCAGATACTGTTTTGTGTGATAATGGTACAATTACTTTTACTTCTTTATTAACATCACCATTGCCAATAGATACAATCAATTGGACGTTTTCGGGTGGAAGTATCACATCTTCTAATGATTCAATTGTTGATGTTACTTTTTCTAGTGTTGGTACTTATACTGTGACACTTTTTGCTGGAAATGGCACTTGTTCACGTTCTACAACTCGAACGATTGTTGTCGTTCCATCACCCGTTTCCAGTTTTTCTTATAGTCCAACATTACTTTGTACTCCAGCAGAATTAGCTTGTACTAATACTACCTCAATCACTCAAGGCAATATTACAAGTCAGCTTTGGGATTTTGGAACTTATGGAACAGATACAAGTTTTAATGCTTCGATTAATGTAACTTCTACTGATACGATACCTGTCAGTTTAATTAGTATTTCCGATTTTGGCTGTGCAGATACTTTTACAAATACTATTGTTATCAATGAAACTCCTATTGCAAATGCAGGACCTGACTTTGTGGTATGTAGAGGCGAAATTGCTACTTTAAATGCTTCTGGAAATGGGAGTTATTTATGGTCTCCGTCTTCTGCCGTTTCTTGTGATACTTGCACTAATCCAATCGTTATTATTAATGCTTCAACTGATTATACCTTAGTTGTCACTTCACCAGCAGGTTGTAAAGATACTGCAACAGTTCATGTTGATTTGTCTACTTTTTCAACACCAATCATTTCGGTTGGTAATGATACAACTATTTGTAAAGGCGATACCATTCAATTATATGTCTCGGGTGGTACAAATGTATTGGCTTATGATTGGGATACAAGCCGATCTGGACTGAGTTGTTACATTGGCTGTAGCAATCCTTTTGCTGCTCCAACTGTCACAACAACTTATCCAGTAGTTTTAACAGGTGATGGTGGCTGTCAATCTCGCGATTCAATCACAGTTACGGTCATTGAAGATACAGCAAGTATTGCTGGTATAGATCAAACTATCTGCGAAGGTGATACCGCTCAACTTCAAACTACGATGGGAATTAATCCAATCTGGACACCTTTTAATGGAGGTCTAAGTTGTGTATATTGTCCCGATCCACTTGCTTTTCCGACACAAACAACTGACTATGCTGTTACAGTTATTACTAATAATGGCTGTACAGTTACGGATAGTTTAAGGATTAATGTCATTCCGAAGAGTTCGATTTCAGCAGGAGAAGATTTGACGCTTTGCGCGAATGGCTCTGTCATGCTAAATGGTTCTGGAACAGGCGCACCGAGTTGGAATAATGGAACAACATTAGACAATAGTCTAACTTTCACACCGAATGCTACCCCAACACAAACGACGGAATATATCTTATCAGTTAATACTAATAGTTGTACTTTAACGGATACGATGACGGTTTTTGTTGTGAGTTCAGCTCAAGTCTCGGGTGATGATATTGAGATTTGTGCTGGCGATACCATTCCAATGAATATTGATGGTTTTGCTCAATCTTATACTTGGTCACCAACGACAGGTTTGAGTGATCCGAATGCTCAAAATCCAACGATTGTTTTAGACGAAACAACGACTTATACGATCTTAGCAGAAATTCCAAATTGTCCATCTGCCTCGACTGATATTACCATTACAGTCAATCAAGTTCCAGAAATTAATGGTTTTCCAATACAACAAGTTCCAGTAGGTGGAACGGTATCTTTAGCACTAGAAATTCAAGCTAATCCAACTTATGATTATCAATGGTTTCCGACTACCGAGATTACTTGTAGCGAGTGTCCTAATCCAAAAATAATTGGAAATCCAGGAACGGATGGAATAACCTATTACGTGACAGTAACAGATTTCAAAGGTTGTTCTACAACCGACTCGATTCAAATAGAATTAATTGACGATTGTGACGATAATTTCATTGTTGTACCAACAGGATTTACGCCAGATAATGACGGATTAAATGATGTTTTATATGTAAGAGGAAGTAGCATTCAGGATATTCAAACATTTAATGTGTATTCGAGAAGTGGAACTTTAGTCTTTAGCACAAGCAATAAAGCAGATGGCTGGGATGGCACTTATAACGGACGAAAAGCGAATACGGGCGTTTACGTTTATTATGTAGAGGCGATTTGTCCAGTGACTGGTAATCTTGTCAGAAAACAAGGCAATGTTCTTTTATTAGCAGGAGAAAGAGATTAATTATTTATTCAAAAACATAAGAATAGCGTTTACTAAAAAAATTAGTAAACGCTATTTCTTTTATAAATCCCCATTAACAAAAAAGCATTCAACCCCAGTAAATATCTAATTATCAACCATTTATTCAATTGACACCTCGCTCCTGACACTGGATACCTTTCTCACAAACCTTAATCAATTTTAAAGATATTACCATAAGAACGATAAAATTCTCCTTGAGCCGCTTCATGCACACTATCTACTCGATAATGCTGCCCTAATACCCTTAAATTTTTAGGAAACTGAACATTCCAATTCTGATTATATCCTGGAGAAACAACACGCACTCTCAATTTTGCGCCCTCTTTTACACAAACTAATTCTACACCTACCGACAAATCCGTTGTGCTTTCTAATGTATTCGTTTGTATTACAGCTACTGCTGCGGTAGGTGCTTTGATACTTTTGAAACTTGGAACTTCGCCCGTTTTTGCCTTTTCAATTGCCGCTTCGCTCGCATCAATACACGCCAAAGAACCATCTGTCGTCACAATATAAACCTTGTCTTTGTGGTATTGCATGGAATAAGCAGAGCCACAAGTCGTTGCTAATTTCCACAATCTTTCTCCTGTTTTATTAAAACAATAAACTGAAGAAGAACTATCTCCTGCAAAAATATAACTATCATCTGGAGAAGATGCACACGAAAATACGCCCGAATTTGCAGACATACTCGCTAATTTATTTCCATCTCTATCAAACATCACGACATCACCTCGACTTGTTCCAGCCGTAATATGATTATCAGATTGCCAGCCAAAAAGCACCGAACCATTCGTTTTCTGATTCCAAATAACTGAACCATCCCAACCATAATAACAAGTAACTCCGCCACTATGACCATGATAAACTCGACCAACATCATCGCAACGAACCATCCAGCCGCTATTGCCTGAACTCGTCACAGAAGATTGTTCCTCATCCTCAGAATTGATCACAGTCAAATTGCCTTTCGCATCCGAAACTGCCAATAAACCGTTATTAATATCTAACCAATAAATATCAATATTTTCATTAATTTCATAAGCCAAACGAGGCAATTTCCCTGTCAAATCATAGACGTTTCCATCATCACAACCAACATAAATCCAGCCATCATCAGCAATAATACATTTCACCCCATTAGGTAATTGAAATTGT
>CAKZLL010000554.1 GCA_937125475.1 uncultured Saprospiraceae bacterium
TTGATAAAAGCTTTTTAACAAAGATCTTCTTTGTTTTTTTTAATCCTTTTATTTTTATTTCATCAATTCTGTTTTCTATTTTTTTGCAAAAGTAATCCTCATCTATAAGAAGACATTTAAAATGATTTTTAGTTTAATTCGTTCCTAATTTTATCACTCCTAATAAAAAATATTATATTCACACTGTAATATTTTTTCACATCATCATAAGATAATTAATTAATAATCAATATCAATACCACAAATTTACATTTAATTTAATAAGCATACATAACCACCTCATTAAAAAACAAAAACACATTTCATTATAAATAATACATAAATTTCAAACAGACGATTATAGAATAATATGGCATATAAACTCAAAATCCCTTTTTATTCCGTAGAATTAACGTTCCATGATAAAAGTTATTTTCAAATACCAATGTTTGAACATCAAGCAATACGAATCAATAGCACGCCTCATGCTTTAGCCAAACAATTTGAAAAAGCTTTCCAAAATAAAGTCATTGATAAAGGTCATTATCATCAATTATTAGATCATTACCAAAAAGCGGAATATATTAAAGATCGAATTAGTGTCGATTTTAAAGCTTCTAAAGACAAAACAACACATCCTGCCTTTAGCCTAGATTTTGAGCTTTTTTTAAAAGAAACAGAACGAGGTTTTTGGGGTATTTTACCTGTGCTAGCCCTAGAAAGTTTTGGGGCAGATATTGATGCTTTACGCAAAAGCTTAATAGAAGCGGTCAAATTAGAATTTGCAAGAAAACAACGATTAAAATATTTAAAAACGGTTATCGAGACTCAATGGTTCGATAATGCAACCGTTGAAGAAAAAGAAGTTTCTTTAGCTTATCACACGCCTTCTGAATTAGAAAAAATAGACGAAAAGCAGAAAGAAGCATTATTACCCAAAGTCGCTCAAAAACTGGTTATTCCTAAAAAAGTGACGTTCGCACGTAATAATGAATTGCAATTATTAGCAAGTGCAATGAAAGGCAAATTTGGGCGAAATGTCATTCTTGTTGGACCTTCTGGTGTTGGGAAAACAAGTTTGGTTTGGGAAATGGTTTTTCAACGATCTAAACTCGGTATTCGTCAAGCAGTCTATGAAACAACCGCTTCAACGCTCATCAAAGAACTTACTCAAGGATCAGGTTGGCAAGATAATTTGACATATTTGTGCGGAGAATTGGCGCGAAAGAATGATATTTTATTTATCCGAAACTTCTTGGAACTCTTTGAAGTCGGGCAATACGAAGGCAATAGTGTGAGCATTGCGGATTATTTGCGCTCTTATGTTACAGGAGGGGAAGTTTCGATTATTTCGGAATGTACTGACGAAGAATATGCTAAGATTGAGGCACGTAGTCCTAATTATTTGGCGCTTTTCCAGATCATCAGAATGGAAGAACCGCCTCGTCAAGAATTAGAGGATATTATTGTTAATAAAGTAAAAAGTATTGCGCAAGATCAATCAATTCTCGTTGATATTGAGGCAATTAAAGAAAGTATTCGATTGAATAAGAGGTACATGCCTTATTCTGGTTTCCCAGGAAAACCTATTCGATTTTTGGAAAGCATTTTATTAAATGACCTTATTAAAAGACAAGAAACTGCTCCTACTTCGTTAGAGAAATCGGTCGTTTATAAGCATTTCAGCGAAACTGCTGGTATGCCTAATTTTATGATTGATCCAAGCGTTCCTATGGATTTGAAGCACATTCAAAACCATTTCAAATCTAATATCTTTGGTCAAAACAAAGCAGTTAAAAGCGTGGTTGATTTGCTAGCAACAGTAAAAACAGCTTTAGCTCGTCAAGGTAAACCGATTGCGTCTTTTCTTTTTGTTGGACCAACAGGTGTTGGAAAAACAGAAATGGCAAAGGTTTTAGCGGATTTCATGTTTGGTAGTCGCAAGCGAATGATTCGTTTTGATATGAGTGAATTTGCCACGCCTTATCAAGTCATGCGCTTGACAGGTTTGTCTTATTTTCAAGATGGCTTGCTCACTTCGGCAGTACGTCAAACGCCTTTTTCGGTTATTCTTTTTGATGAAATCGAGAAAGCACATCCACTGTTTTACGATTTATTATTACAAATGTTAAGTGAAGGTCGATTGACGGATAGCAGCGGAAGGCTCGTTAATTTTTGTAGTACAATTATTATCATGACTTCTAATATTGGTGCGGCAAATCTTCAATCTGGGCGCGTCGGTTGGAAAACAGAACTCAATCCGAGTGAAGTCACGGAACATTTTGCGAGTGCTGTTCGTAAGCATTTCAGACCAGAATTATTCAATCGAATTGATCGGGTTATTCCTTTTGAGCCGATTACTAAAAACGTGGTGCGCCATGTTGTTAATCGCGAAATTCGCTTATTGCACAAACGGGAAGGCATCGCTCAGAGAGGTATTCATTTTAAAATAAGTGATGAAGTTTTGGACTGGGTTGGCGAAAAAGGCTATGATCCTAAATATGGTGCGCGACAAATTCAACGGGCGATTCGAGAACAAATTACGATTCCTTTAGCTACTCAACTCAATGATTTTCCTTATGATGAAAAATTAGAAATTGAATTGCATCTGAAGGATCAAGTTATTGATTTTCAGATAGAAACAGATCCATTTAAATTTGAGTTACTCATGGAGGAGTTAACTCGAAATTCATTTTCTGATCATGCAGGATCATTGCGTAGAAGCATCCGTTTTTTGCAAGAAGGCAGTTTTTTCATTGAACTCATCAGTCAGCTCGATATATTAGAAACAAAACTAAAAAGACTTGGTAGTAAATTTTGGAAAACTAAAAAAGGTGAAAAATATAGTTTCTATTTGGCAACGAAGGATCGAGTAGAAAAAATGGCAGAGATCATTGAAAACTATGAAGAGGAATTATTATTAGTCGGTATGGGCATGAAACCTTACAATACGGCTATTATTGACAAAATAAAAGCTTGGGAGAAAGAATATTTTAATTTAAAAATTGAATTATACACGCGAATCGATAGGCAATCTGAAAGCTGTAGAATCGGACTTTATGGTCGAAATATTGAGCCTATTTTAGATTTATATTTAGAAATTTTCAAAGAAAAAGGATTTGTTACGGCTGTATCGACGCTTTGGTTTCAAGAAGCATATTTTAATAAAAATATAGAAAAAATTCATACTGAACGCAATGAGGTTACAGGCGAATTATTGAAAATCAAAACCAAAAAACCGCGTCATGAATATATCTCTAAATCTTACGATCATGATGATAAAATAGCTTCTTATAAACCTCCAAAAGAGGGAGATTTATTAGTCGGTGTTGAGATTGATTTATTTGGGAAACTACCTTATTTATTTCTATCAGAAGAAGCAGGTTTTCATCGTTGGAAAAGAAATACAACAAAACAAAGCACTTTTCAAGTGGCTTGTTATCCAGATATAAAAACAGCAAAACCACCGCTTTCTATTCATCGAAAAATGCATTTTGAAAAGAAGGCAGTTAAAAGAACTTATACGGATTTGCATCTAAAAGACAATATTTATAATATAAATCGTGAGATTGTCCGAAATAACTTGGCAGAGTTGCGTCTACAAACAATGAATGAGCGATTTGAGAAAAAATTAGATAAACAATTGATTTAGGAACGTGTAAAAAATAAGTTATAAGAGTTTGTACGTTCCTTAGTTTTATTTTTTAAATGTAAAAAAATAGCGTTTGGTCGCTTTTAGTGACCAAATTCGATTATCACAATCATCTAATTTTTATTTGAACTTGCATTAATCCCCAAAAATCAACTATATTAACCATTGTTAAAAAAGCATTACTAAAAGACTTGTACAGCAGCTACTTAATTTGCTGCAATGGGCAAATTTTATTTTGTACTTCGCTAAATCACTAGCCTTTGTACAAGTTTAAAAGTATACTATTATATAATATTACCAAAGTTTTGAACATTCTCCTTGCACTCTATCATTTATAACTCAAAACTACGTCTCGTTCATCATTTACCAAAGTCAATTATACACAAAATGAATATCAAAATAGGAAGTGGCAATTTTAATGTAAAAAAAAGTAAACGACTCCTCGGATTAAAACAGGCTGAAAAGCGGGCTATAAAAAGTGGTGCGAAGTCACATACTACCCAAAAACCAGAAAAACTAGGTGGTTTCAAGGTATTTGAAATTGATGAAACAGTTCAGGATATCAACGAAAAACTAGATGAACTTCGAGCGGAAGACGATGTTGAAATCGGCACTCACGTTTATCATATTGATGGTGATAGTAAACCGCTTGTCCCTACTGGCGAGATTTTAATTATTTTTAATCACAATGTTGATAAAGAAGAACAAGGTTTAGTAATTGATGAATTTAAATTGGAAATTGTTGAACGACGCGGCAAAGAGCGCATCATTGCAAAAGTAACTGCTGGATCGCCAAATCCTATCAAAACAGCACGTTTTTTAGAAGACTCTTCCTTGGTTCGCTATGCAGAACCAGACCTTGATACCTTGATTGATCATTACAATTTACCAGAGCCTACCGATGATTTATTTAATAGGCAATGGCATTTACAAAATAATGGCTTTATCCCAGGAGAAAATTATCAAATCACTTCTGGCGCTGACGCAAAGGTCGTTGCGGCATGGAATCGTTTAGGAAATCGAGGTTCTTCTGATGTGACAATTGCTATTGTTGATAATGGTTTTGATATTAGGCATCCCGATATTTCAACTAATATCGTTTCACCTTTTGATTTTTGGATCAACTCTTCTAACTTGAGTATTGATGGCTTTGGATATAGTCACGGAACGCCTTGCGCTGGTGTGGCATTGGGTCGAATGAATGGCACAGGAACGGTTGGCGCAGCACCAAATTCTAAATTTATGCCATTAAGTGGTACTTCTTTTGGTTGGCGGGTCACCGAAAATATTTTCAAACATTGTGTCAATCATGGCGCAGATATTATTAGTTGCTCTTGGGGAACATCGGATGCTAAGTTTGCACTTAATTCAGTCAAAGAAGAAGCAATCAGAAAAGCAGCTACCGAAGGTCGAAGAGGCTTAGGCTGTGTCATTGTTTTTGCAGTTGGAAATGATCAATTGGATAATGTTAGTTATTATGCTAAACATCCTGACGTGATCGCGGTTGCGGCTTCTACTAGTCGAGATCAACATGCTTTTTATTCTAATAAGGGGCAAGAAGTCACGATTTGTGCGCCTTCGAATGGAGATTGGCCAATCATTGCGCCTAAAGCGTCATGGGACAAAGGACATTGGTTTGATGGTCAAATCAGAAGTTCTGAACATAAACATTTTGGCGGAACATCTAGTTCTACGCCGCTTGTCGCGGGTATTTGTGCCTTGATTTTATCTGCTAATCCTAAATTAACCGCGAAAGAGGTTAAGGATATTTTAATCAAAACTGCCGACAAAATTGGGCATCCGAGTGAATATGATTCACGCGGTCATTCCCGAAGGTTTGGTTTTGGGCGTGTTAATGCGGATAAAGCCGTAGCGGAAGCAATTCGCATGAAAGATAATACAGGTGAGAACAAACCTGTTATTGAAAAAGATGTTGCAACAGGTCAAGGCATATTTAGATTCAGTGTCAAACGCCAACCATCAACTGGTTTTGGTATTCAAGTTGGCGTTTATGCGCAATATGGTAATGTTTTGATTAGATCAGAAGAATTAGAAAATAAATTTAGGCAACCGATCGTCGTCAATATCAATGAATTGAATGGAAAAACCATTTATAGAATGTGTGTCGGAAACTTTTCTACTCGAAATGAAGCCGCTGCTTTTCAAAAACGAATGAAGCAAGCTGGCGTAGCTGGTTTTGTGAAGGATTACGCAGTATTGAGGTAAATAAAAATTGACATTAATGTCGGCTATTATTTATGAAAAAAACTAATATAGAAGCCATTTTGAGTAAGCAATTATTCAAAATGGCTTCTGTCATTAAAAATGATACGCATTTTAATTGAGGATGATGCATAAATAAAATATTTTTTCATTTTCCACTCTCAACTTTCAATTCTCAACTAAATACAATTGGCAATTTATAACTTTTTCATTAACTTTATAGCTAACAATCATCAAATAATTGAAACAATAAACCATTGGATTATATGCAAACAAAAAGCGAAGAAATCAAAGGTTATATTGAGCGAATTACGTTTCAAAGTGAAGAAACGGGCTTTACTGTTGCGCGATTGAAAGAATCGGGTAAACGGGATTTGACTGTCGTTGTTGGTACGATGTCTTCTATTCAAGAAGGCGAAGTCGTCGTGTGTCAAGGTTTTTGGAAGAGCGATAAAAATTTTGGTTGGCAATTCCAAGTAACTGATTATCAGGTCGAATTGCCTTCAACTATCGCTGGCATTCAAAAATATTTAGGCTCTGGTATGATTAAAGGCATTGGGAGCGTTTTTGCGGAGCGCATTGTTCAGTACTTTGGAAAAGACACGCTAAAAATTATTGATGAAAGTCCAGATGAACTTATTGAAGTAGATGGTATTGGCAAAAAACGAGTTTCGACGATCAAAATGCATTGGAAAGAGCAGCGAGCCATCCGAAATTTAATGATGTTTCTCCAAGCCCAAAGCATTAGTCCGATGTATGCCCACAAGATCTATAAGCGATATGGTGATGAAAGTATTTCCAGAATTCAAGCCAATCCTTATCATTTATCGAAAGATATTTATGGAATTGGTTTCAAAACTGCCGACCAAATCGCACAAAAACTCGGTATTCTCAAAGACGCGGACGAACGCATTGACGCGGGTGTAGAGTTTGTTTTATTTGAATTATCTAATCGCGGACATACTTGTTATCCTATACCTGAATTTTTGGAAGCATCCCGAAAGTTGCTAGAAGTTGAGCGCGATAAAATCGAAAAACGACTAACAGAAATTCAACTTAATTACCGCATTTTTATTGATACGCTTGGCGGAGAGGAAGAATTTATTTGGCTAATGGGCATTTATAATGCAGAAAAAGGCATTGTAAATACGATCAAAAAACTATTGTCTGCGCCTCCTAGTTTCGCTGTAAAAAACTTACCTCAAACGCTTCATACCGTTCAACGACAATTATTAATTGAATTAGCCGCCCAGCAAAAAACAGCCGTAGAACAGAGCCTTACCAAAAAAATGCAAATCATTACAGGTGGTCCAGGTACAGGAAAATCGACGATTACTAAGGTCATTTTAGCTATAGCTAAACAATATACTAGCAAAATATTACTCGCTGCACCAACAGGAAGAGCCGCAAAAAGATTAAGTCAAGTTACAGGTTATCAAGCACAAACGATACATAGTTTATTAGAATTTGATTTTTCTATCAATGGTTTTAAGCGCAATTCGACTAATCCGCTCAATGCAGAATTAATCATTGTGGACGAGGCGAGCATGATTGATACGTTGTTGATGTTCAATTTATTAAAAGCCATTCCTTACAATGCCCATGTTGTTTTTGTGGGCGATATAGATCAATTGCCAAGTGTCGGTGCTGGCAATGTTTTACGTGATTTTATTTTCTCAAAAACACTACCAATCACGCGATTAACTGAGATTTTTAGGCAAGCTGCCAGTTCTAAAATTATTACTTCTGCCCACAAAATCAATCATGGAATGATGCCCAATTTGGCAATAGAAAAAGAGAGCGATTTCTTTTTTATAGAAGAAGATGACGTTGAAAAAATAAATCTCTTAATTCGGGATTTGGTCAATCATCGTTTGCCGAAAAGGTATGGTTTCGATGCATTTCATGATATTCAAGTCCTTAGTCCGATGAAACGAGGCGTGATTGGTACGCATCAATTAAATGAAACACTACAAAAAACGCTGAACCCTTCTTTTGATCCATTACAAAAATATGGTCGTCGTTTTCACGAAAAAGATAAGGTCATGCAAATGGTCAATAATTATGATAAAAATGTATTTAATGGCGATGTCGGGCGAATTGTAAGCATTAATCGAGAAGATGATGAAATGCGGGTAAAGTTTGATAATCAGGTGGTTACTTATGATTTTTCGGAATTGGATCAGTTAGTTTTAGCTTATGCCGTTTCGGTTCATAAATATCAAGGTAGTGAATGCCCGTGCATTGTAATGCCAATTCATACGACACATTTTAATCTTTTATTTAAAAATTTGCTTTATACAGGCATGACACGTGGCAAGAAATTAGTCATAATTGTCGGCACAAAAAAAGCCTTAGCCATTGCCATTAAAAATAATCGCGTCAGCAAACGACATACTGGATTAAAGCATGTTTTAATGGGTGAAATGGGAAATGGCGAGCCTGTGGAATTAGGTTTATTCGGCAAAAAAGTAAAAATATTGGATTGGAAAACAGAAATCGGAGCGGCGGTAAGTCATTAAATAATCTAGACTTAAAATTTAAAAAATAAATTCAATGAAATCAATCTTTAATATTACCTTTTCCATAGATTATCAAAAATAGTAAAAAAATGCACTAACTATTATTATTGGTTCATTGACAATTTTTGCCCTTTTCCAATGTGGGCTTGCCCCATTGTTCTAACTCTTTGAAAAGCAACGGAGCAAGCCACCGCTGGATTAAAAAAATATTCATTCTGGCAAAAATTGTCAATGAACCTTATTATTTAAGAATTTGATTTAATTAGGCTTTTATTTATTTAATAAAATTATTAAAATCAACGTTTTTTGTAGGTTTAGTTCAGAAATTACGCTCTATATATTCCGCTTTGTGCCTGTTGGTAAAAATGATGATAGACTACATTTGATTTTTTCTTGAATGTTTCCATATCATAGATTTCTTTCAAATGTCCAAAAAGTTGAGATTTAATAAACCTATCTACATCTATTCTTTGTCGTTGATCTTTATACCAATCGGGTTGTAATACTTTTTGTTGTTCTACTCTTAGTCGAGTGAGTAACTGTTGAGCAGCTAGTTTAACGGTTTGTTTGACCTTCTTTGACAGTTTATCACCATCAATGATAATATCAAAAATTTCGAGTTCTGCTTCTGTTAATCCTTCTCTAATGTGTCTTAAATCTTCGTTTCTTAGCTGTTCGGTAAATTCCATCAATTCATCAAAAAACATCGTAGGTGCATAACCTTTAGCGTTGTATTTGTCAATGATTGCTTGAAGTTTAACTGCAAAGTCAATTCTTGTAACATTCGTTTTTAACATCTTTTGAAGTTCATGTTCTAAGAATGTTTTCAAATCATTGATAGATAAATATTTGTAGTTTGTCTTTTTAAAATTCTCTTCTACTCGCTCTATATTGATATTTCTAAGGTCTATTTCTTGTTGTGGTTTGATGACATAACCATCTGAATAAATACTTTCATCTAGTAGTTTTTTAGTGGCTTGTACGGCTTCATCATATTTACCGCCTTTATCCGATGGATTAACAATTGGTCGCAAATATTCAAAAACTTCTTTTTTTCGTTTATATCGTTCACTTACTTTTTGGTCGGGTTGTGTGGCTTGGTATAAATTCCTAATGGCGTTTTCATGTACATTAAATTCTTTTTTTAATTCTTCTGTTTGTGAAAGTATATTTCCAAACTTTCCGAAATGACCAATATTTTTAAATGTATCATCATTATTCAAAATTAAATCTATATCACAACCATTTTGCAACATAAACGCCTTACCTAATTCTATGGCATCTTTGAGCAATTCTTCTAATGCTGCTTTATTCTTAACGGGTTTATCATCATCTTTTAAATCTGGATTGTTTGACTTTCCGTATTTTTCGAGTGCTTTTTCTAGGTCTTCAAAAACACCAAAATAATCTATAATCATTCCACACGTTTTGTTACTAGATACTCTATTAGCTCTAGCGATGGTTTGCATTAACGTGTGGTTTTGCATCGGTTTATCTACATACAACGTGCTAATCGTCGGACTGTCAAAACCTGTTAACCATTTTGAACAAACAAAAACCAATCTGAACGGGTCGCTATCTTTTTGGAAACGATCCCGCAAAGTGAGTTTTTCCGTTCCGTATCGTTTATTTATTGCTGCTCTATGTGGTTTGATATTTAGACCTTCTTTTTGAAATTTCTCTTCTTCTCCATTTTCGCCACTGATCACAACATACATTTCAGTTTCAAGCATAAAGTCCAATATCATTTGTTTCTCGGCTTTTTCTTGTGCGGTTGTGGCTCTATTGATTTGTTGATAGAGTTCGTTAATTTTTACTTTCCAATAGTGTTTAACCTTATCATACATTTTGACAGTGGTATATTTATCTATTGAAATAACCATTCCTTTACCTTGATAAGGTCTATCAGGAAAATGTTTAACAATATCTGCAGCTATGATATTGAGCCTATTTTCTCTTTTAATGAGTTCTAATTCCGTTGCGAATTTCTTTTTAAGGCGTTCTTCTTGCGCATCGGTCAAATTATCGTTTTCGCTTATAGTCGCAAAATCCTTATTAATGCCTTTATTCCCTAGTTGAACTTCTGGAACTCTATTTTCATAAAATAATGGAACGGTCGCACCGTCTTCTATGGATTGAGCAAAGTTATATTTACTCACATATTCTCCAAACCATTCCTTTGTCGTTTCGTTGGCATCGAGTAAAGGCGTTCCTGTAAAGGCTAAAAAATTGGCGTTTGGTAAAGCATTGCGCATATTTTGACCAAATGTATTATATTGGCTTCGGTGTGCTTCATCTACCAAAACAATAATATCGTCCCGCTCTGAAAGCAAAGGATATGTTTCGCCTTTTTCTATTCCAAATTTTTGAATAAGTGTAAATACAAAGCGTTTGTTACTTTCTCCTAACATCGTTCGGAGGTGATCACGACTTGTGGCTTGTGCTTCTTCTTTTTCCGTTACTATTTCAGAACGTAGAAAGTTTTTATAAATCTGTGCATCAAGATTTTCTCTATCCGTCACTATCAAAAAAGTATAATCTCCTTGATGTCTTTTAAAAATTTTCATCGTAAAGAAAATCATTGAAAAACTCTTTCCACTTCCTTGCGTGTGCCAAAAAACGCCTAATTTACCGTCTTGATTTAGTCGATTTTCAAAAGAAGTGATCGCATTATTTACACCGATATATTGATGATTTTTAGCGACTATTTTTGCACTATCCGAAAAGTAAAAAACAAAATTTTCAATAATATCTAACAATCGTTTTTTATCACACATTCCCTTAGTGGCTTTCACTAAACTAATGCTATCATCAATAATTTCATCTTCTGATAATATCTTTTTCCATTCATTGAAATGTTCCCATTTGGAAGTAATACTTCCTACTTTGGTTTCTAAACCATTCGATAAAATACAAAAAGCGTTATAATGAAATAGTCGAGATATATCTTTTCTATACCTTGTGAGGTTATCATTATAAGCCAGTTTTACGTCTTTTTTAGCATTTTTTAATTCAAAAAACACCAACGGCAAACCATTAATATAAATCAAAATATCGGTTCTACAATTGGCTTTGCCTGCAAACTTTACCTCTTCTGCTACTAAAAAATGATTGTTTTCTGCTTCATAAAAATCCAAAAATATCACTCGTTCGCTCTGTTCTTTGCCTTGATTATCTTTTATTTTTATATCAAATCCTTTCTTTAATAACAAATGAACTTCTTTGTTAGCGGCTAGTGTGCCTACTGCTGATCGATTGCGTGTCATGGTTCGGATAGCTTCTTCTATCGCTTCTTTTTTTGCTTCAATAGGATATTCATCCAATTGATCATTGATGCGATGCAAAGCCGTTCTAAGCCGTATTTTATCTACTACTTCTGTTTCATTTTTGCGGTGAAGTTCTTCTTTGTATTCACAATATACATGACCATCATAATTGAGATCATTTAAAAATAGCTGGATTAATCCTTTTTGGATGTCTTCTTCTGAGATGTAGTTTGCCATGTTGCGAGTTTGGTTATGAAAACTATTTTTTGAACGAAATCAAATATAAAACGTTTGAAGAAACGTGTATAATAATAATTAAAGTTTTTTTAAAAAATAATTAAC
>CAKZLL010000555.1 GCA_937125475.1 uncultured Saprospiraceae bacterium
TTGCCTTTTCACGGATATTCGCCAGCATGAACGGTTTATTACCGCCTAATAAATTGTACAATTATTATCAAAACAAGTTTTCATTAGAGAAAGGCTTGATACTAGGCGGTTTGTTTGTTCTTATTGGGATCACTTTAGTAGTGATGGCTTGGTTGTCTTGGCAATCTGTTGATTATGGAAGTTTAAAACCAAGAGAAACCTTAAGAGTTGTTATTCCATCCATTTTCTTTTTAATTGGAGGAATTCAAATAGCGCAAAGTAGTTTTTTAATTAGTATTTTGGAATTGAAAAAAACAAAATAAGATTAAAACATGAAATGGACGTTTTTACAAAAAATCACTTATAACATTCATCTATTTGATAATATTTGCAATTATAAATGTAAATTTGCGCTGTTTTAGAGGCAATTAGCCAATATTCATAATTACAATGCATTTAATATATGGAGATTATCAATAAGTATTTTCAAGATTTAACACCATTACAACAAGAAAGACTGACTTTATTGCAGCCGCTTTATAAGGAATGGAATCAGCAAATTAATGTAATTTCAAGAAAAGACATTGATAACCTGTACGAGCGACATATTTTACATGCCTTATCTCTACTCAAGTTTTTTTCTTTCAAACCTGGTTCACGCGTTGTTGATTTAGGAACAGGTGGAGGTATTCCTGGAATTCCTTTGGCAATTATGTTTCCTGAAGTTGAATTTGTTTTGATTGATGGTCGAGGTAAAAAAATCAAGGTTGTCAATGAAATTGCAAGCGCATTGGATTTGAAAAATGTAGTGGGTAAACATCAACGAGCGGAAGAATTTAAGAAGGAAAAGTTTGATTTTGTGATCGCGCGAGGCGTTACTACTATAGATAAGTTAGTGTATTGGAGTAGGAAATTGTTGAAAGACAAGCATATCAATGTTATTCCAAATGGCTTATTGGCATATAAAGGCGGTCGATTAAAAGAAGAATTAAAACTCTTGCCTCGTCACGAATATACTGAAACCTATGCGATTAAAGATTGCTTTGACGAGCCGTTTTTTGAAGAAAAATATTTAGTTTATGTTCAAGGGTAATTAAGCGTTTAATATTTAGAAAATTAGAAAAGGCACAGAAGAAAATTGATTTCCTCTGTGCCTTTTTTAATATCTATATTCTAATGATTAAAAATATTTGATTGTTAAATCAATTAATTTTTGCTTGAAATCATTGTATGGAGGCATTAATAATTCTAATGCATTTGGAATATGTTGTTTAAAAATACCTCTTCCATTCGAGAATGATTTGAACCCTTCTCTTCCGTGTGCCTTGCCGATTCCGCTATTGTTAGAACCGCCAAATGGCAAATGTGTATTGAAAAAGTGAGCCGCATTATGATTAATACAACTACCGCCCGCTCTAGTATTTGCTAATATATGATTGACATTTTTCCTCGACTTACTATATATATATAACGCTAATGGTTTTTCTCGTGAATTGACCTCCTTAATCACTTCATCCAAATTAGTAAAAGTATAAACAGGCATCACTGGTCCAAAAATTTCATTTGTCATCATTGCAGAATCCTTAGAAACATTGGTCATAACTGTTGGAGCAATATAATTTTGATCGCTATCCATTTGACCACCTATTTCTATTTTTGCACCTTTGTCAACTGCATCATCGATATAAGATTTTACTCGATCAAAATGACGATTATTTACAATTCTAGCATAAGATGTTTCTTTTTCGGCATCTTCTAAATAAAAGGTTTTAATCGCTTCATCGACCGCTTTTAGAAATTCATCCTTCTTATTTTCATGAACAAAAACATAATCAGGTGCGATACAAACTTGACCATTATTCACATATTTTCCCCAAGCAATTCTGCGAGCTGCGGTTTTGATACTCGCAGTTTCATCAATGATAGTAGGAGATTTTCCACCTAACTCTAATGTTACAGAAGTCAAATGTTTAGCAGCAGCAGCCATCACAATTTTCCCGATGCTAGGTGCACCAGTGAAAAAGGAGTGATTGAAAGGTAATTTTAACAAGCTAGTCGCAGTGCTAGCGCTTCCTTCAATAACAGCAACTTCATTCTCATCAAAAACATCTGAGATCATTTTTTTCATCAAAGCAGATGAATGAGGCGTGTTTTCAGATGGTTTAATAATTACTGTATTTCCTGCTGCAATGGCAGAAATGAGTGGTCCAAAAGTTAAATTAAACGGAAAATTCCAAGGAGAAATGATTAAAACAACGCCTTTTGGTTCATATTTTATATAAGAACTTGATCCCATCATAGCAATCGGTGTATGAACACGTTCTTTTCGCATCCAGCGTCGAAGATGGCTTTTTGCGTGTTTTAGTTCGCTAGTAATTGGGAAAATTTCAGTTAAATCTACCTCACTTGGATGTTTGCGATAATCATTGTATAGTGCCTCTTTGATTTGAGGGCGATATTTTTCAATTGCTTTATGGAGTTTATTTAGTTTGGCTTTACGTTCCGAAACGGATGTATTACCAACTACAAATTGATTTTTTTGCTGTGCTGCAAAAATACGTTGTATTTCTACTGCTTTAGTCTCAGGCGAGACTATTACTGTTGCACTCATGCTTGGTTGATTTTAATTGGTTAGGAATATTAGTGTTTTGCGAAATATTATTCTGTAAAAGAATGTTGTTGTATTATTTTATAAAGATATAATAATATAAGTTAAAAAATAAAGTTGTTTGATGAAATCATCTTATGAATAGATTATAAGACTTGAGAAGCTATATTATACCATAATTAATACAACTTCTAAACATGGATTGATATAATATAGAAAATTGCGGTCTTTATTATGGAATAATTAAAAAAAGACCTATTCTTGTTTTTAAAAAAAGAGAATGACTATTGATATTGAATTTATTGGCGACTTTATTTGTCCTTGGTGCTATTTGGGGAAAGTGCGTTTGGAGCGAGTTCGTGAAAAACTTTTGCCAGATATTGAATTGAATATTAAGGTTAAACCTTATGTTTTATATCCAAATATACCGAAAGGAGGCACACCCAAATCACATTTTGCTAAAAAGGCGAAACGAGGAATGGGGAAGGCTTTAAAATATGAAGCTCAAATTGAGAATATTGCTTTTAATTATCGCTTAATTGAACGTATTCCGTATAGTTGGGAAGCACATCGTTTGGTCTGGTTAATAGAAGATAATGACAAAAAATATGAATTATCAAAGTTAATTTTCCATGATTACTTTGAAAAAGGACAAGATATAGAATCATCAACTTATTTAATAAGTGCCGCTAAAAGCATCGGAATTGATGAAGCAATTTTACAAGCTTTTGCTAATTCCGATGCTGGAACGGATGAGGTGAAAAACTACGTTCAAGCTTGCCGAGATGAATATATTACCTTAGTACCTTACCTGAAAATTCATAACATGATTGGAGTACCTGGTTTGCAATCGGCAGAAGTTTTAGAAAATTATATTCGTCGTGTAGGACAAAAGCATGCCTCTGCCCATCCAAAAAATAGCATAGAATAAAGTTTAGGTTTATTGTTTAATAACTTTAATTGTTTTGTGATCCGATTGATGTTTCAATTCAACGAAATAAATCCCGTTCGGTAAATGTTGTCCATTAATTTGATATTCATAATTACCACTTGCAAGCTCTTGATTATTGACAATATTCAAAACCATTTGACCTAAAGCATTATACATTATTAATGAGGTATTTCCTGTGGTTTCAATATTAAAAGATAAATGAAATTCATTTGAAAATGGATTAGGCGCACTCTTTAATGAAAAAGAAGAAGCGATTGGCGTTTCTACTGGTGGAAGAGCGCCATTTCTGGCAATATTGGCTTGATAAATAGGTTGATTATCTTTGCAGTAGTTAGGCAATTCGACAGGATCAAAAGGCTCAATCACTGGGCAATCTATTGGGAAAAAACGTTGAGATAATGTAATTCTTGTTCCAATACTATCATCCGTTAAAATAATATTAGGCGCAATTATTTCAACTTCTACATTTTCTGCTGCACTCAAATCACCATTAATAAAAATCGTATCCCAAGCAAAAATAGTTTGAGATTGATCAAAATGTGTTGTATTAAGTTGCAAAGTATTTTGTACTGGCTCACTTTGTTGATCCAAAAAAGAAGTATTGATATTTTCAATATCAGTTGAAATTAATTCAACGGGATAAGTCAATACTTCAAAGGCTTGCACGGGTGTCCCTAAACTACTAATTTGATCAAACTCATATAATACAAGGAGCTTTAATTGAACTTTATTAGAGAATTTATTTTGTTCATATGTTGCATCGAAATAGTTCAATGTTGGTGTTAAATTTTCTAAACAAGAGATCGGAACAAAAGGCGAAGCAAAAACCATTTCATCCTCATTATTTCTACTTTTGATATTTTCTAAAGTACTTATGACTAATTCGCTATCATCTGGTAAAGTAGGTCTAATGACTTCAAGGCTAGCATATATTTTTGTCTTTTCAGTATTGATTTTTGCGGCAGGATTAAAGATATATTGAAAAGATTTGCTATCAAAAGAGAAACGTTGTTCTACTTTTTTAGCTTGAGGATAACTGACTGTTACTTTTGTTCCGAGCTTTACCTTTGGCGTTTCCATCAATGCAAATCGTCCTAAAACCTCATTGTAAATCGGATAAGTTGGGTCATTACAAATATCAGAAGATACTTGACCGCCAGGAACCTTAAATTCAAAGCCATCTTTATCAATCAAATCCGTATAAAAACCATCAAAACTTTGATTGGATAATTGCAATCTAACTTTTCCATCTATACTTCGAAGACCTAAATGATTATTACCAATACGCAACGCAGCGGAAAGTTGATTGGTATATTTAGCAGCTCGTTCTAGTTCATTTCTATTCGTAGAGAATACATTATCTAATGTTTGTAAAATCGCCTCATCCAATTTTTCGTGTAATTGACTGATCGCTTGATTTTGTTCTTGCAACTTAGAATTATAGAAAGATTGCCTATCATAAAAAGTAGATAATTCGTTGAGACTATTAAAAATCATTGCGCCATCTACCGCTTTTTGATCATCAAATTGATAATTGAAAAGATATTTCCAATGCGGAATAGTTAAATCATCGCCCTTAATATCTAGTGAATAAGAAGAAGTTGTCTGACCATTAGTATGAATAAAAAATTCATTTGTGCCTTCTATACGAACTTGAATTGTTCCTGGTTCAAATAGACAAGTACATGGATCATAACCCATTTGAAAATCAGTATAGAAAAAATGACGCGGATTATTTCCAGAAATATTACAATCGCCAACGACTTGAAGAATAGAAGGTTGATCCAAAGGTTGAGCCAAAGCATTAGCAGGATGAAGCAATCCTGTAAGATTTATAGTATTATTTAAAGATAAATAAATTAGCATTTGATCACTATACTCAATATCTTCATGCGCAGCCATCACTCGAAGAACACTTGTGAATTTGTTATATAGTACAAAATAAGCAATAGGTAGAGTGTTATTGTTTGGTGTTGTTGTAATTCCATCAACGACTAATTCCCAGCCATCTTCAGGCAACATATTATTACTATCGAAATCCGAACCCAATACTAATTCGAAAATAGCAGAATTGCCCAATTCAAAAAAAGGAGATGGAATTTGACCATTATAATTGCCTTGATAAAATGGAACATCAAATATTGGAACTCGCCAATCAAATGAGTTAATTTGATTAGTACATTGTGGATTGATCGGTGTGTCT
The DNA here is from genome assembly GCA_937125475.1 of uncultured Saprospiraceae bacterium. Lineage (GTDB taxonomy): Bacteria > Bacteroidota > Bacteroidia > Chitinophagales > Saprospiraceae > CAKZLL01. The sequence goes on from CAKZLL010000555.1 coordinate 5,743, forward strand.
GGATGAGTTGATATGCCATTAGATGTTTCGCCACATTGAGCAATAGTTTGTAGCGTACTACATATTATTAATCCAATAATAAGGTATGTTTTTCTCATTACAATATGTTTTTTGATTAAAATTTAAATATATTATTGGTAATAAATATAATAAAAAACGGGCTAATTTTTTTATTCATAATAAAATAATGGAGACTAGAAAAAATAAAAACCGCCTTTTTAAGTACTTCAATACTCAGAAAGGCGGTTCTGGTCTATATATAATATCATTCTTATTTGCTACTTCAAAAACCAATATGGTTGAGCAATAGCATCATTCCTTTTCATATTGCCAATCCCAAAATTTTGTTCGATAGTGGCCAATAAACTAAAACGCCTTTTTTTCGTAATTTGTTCAAATAAGGATTTGCTAATGCGGAGGCACGCATCGTATTTTCGGGCATGACAATAATAACACGATCAAATACTTTTGCCATTATTTAGTTTTATTTTGGTTTAATAATAGATGAATTTTGATTACTTAAATGTCTAGCTTTAAAGAATTAATTATAAAAAATCCTTTGTAAAATGTTCTTTACGTTTTTCTTGGGCGAATTTTTTTTCATTAAAACTAACAGATTTTCCCTTCGGAATAGATAAACTTTTCCAAGCTTCACCTTTTATCATTCGACCAATAAAGACAATTTGCCCGACATGATAAGCATAATGAGACAATTGCCTATTGATGGCTTCTATTATGGTATGTCCTTGATTTCGGATATAGATTTCTGTTTCAAAATTCTTTTGATTTATTGTACTTAAAGCCTCGAATAAACAAGCCCAACCTTCTTGCCATTTGTCTAATAATTCTTGTTGAGATCTAATAATATCTTCAAATTCTTGATCGCGCTTTCGCCATGTTTTTTCGCCATCATCCGTTAAAAAATTCGTCCAACGAGATTTCATATTACCTTGCAAATGATTAACAATAATAGCGATCGAATTACTTGCAGAGTTATATTGCCAAAAGAAATCCGCTTCAGAAAGTTGAGCAAAAGTAGCTTCGCCAAGTAATTGATAATACTGAAACTGTTTATTAATACTGTCTAAATAGTTGTTTTCCATTTGATTTTTTTTGAATAAGTTTTTATTATTAATTCATAGGGGATTACTTAAAATGATAATTAACCTACTTAATTAATACTTCTGTCCCCCTAATTAATACTTTCATCTACCCAAGTTGATCATTTCATCTCCCAATTAGTAGTTATTTTTGTACTAACAATTATATAAAATAATTAAAAATGAAAACTCAAATTGGAATTAGAAAATTAGACCACCTTTTATTAAAAATTGGTAGATATATTTTAGATTTTAATCTAAACTATAATATTCAAGACTGTGTTGATGAAGCATTGGTATTATTAAAAAAAGAAGGAGAACAACTTGATTTCCAAGAAGCTCTTGATAATATAGAAAATATTGATCAATTATTATCTCAAAGTAATTGTAAAGATAGTCGTATTGCTAATTACATCAATGGTGAAATCTTAGGTGATTTGATAGAAATTTATTTAAAAATAATAGATTTTCAAATTGAAAGTAATAATACTCAAGTTTTTTCATTAGTACCAAAAGGTCAAGTGTGCTAATAGCATCTAAATTTTAGTTTAAAAATCACTAAGATACTTTCCAAATTGTTTTTGAAATTACGAGGAAAATTCCGCTTATCCTTAAATTCAACAGCATAAGTAATTTCTTTGATTGTCGTAGAACATTGTATTTAAATGTATTTTCGGATTTCTCGAAAACGAGTTTATTGAATAGGTGTCATATCCAAAACACGCTGTAATGCTAGCCAAAACTTATTCTAACTCCTTGTTTATTACCTTAGCAGGTTTAACTATGACTAATATCATTCAAAGATAACGTGTCGTTCATTTTTAAAAGTCAATACCTGTTTTGGAGCTAATTTTTTAGGCAAAACAATTGTAATTAAACTACCTTCTTCTCATCCACTAGCAACTTTTATAAATTAGTATATTCCATTATAAATTGCCTATTCTAGATATGGAATTTTGTAAATAAACCTGTGATAATAATTTAGATGTCGAGGTGGATTGTAACGATCCAGGTTACAAAAGTATAGGTTAATCAAATGAGATTAGTAGAAGCAATAGGTAGGTTATATAAGTTATTGATCATAAAGAAGATATAAGTTAAGAATACGCTTTACTTTATCGCGAAAAGGATGGATAAAACACTCCCAAAGATGGATTTTTATTCCTGTTTTTTGAGGTTCATAAAAAAAATTAAAAAAAAATTAACATTAATTTTTACAAAATAAAAAAGATAATTTAGACAAAACCAATGTTACAAATTTGTTAGAAGAGTAAAATTTAATATATAAATAGCTTTTAAAAAAAATATTCATTTATTTTTTTTAAGCGTAAAAAATAAATATGTATAGTCTTGTTATTTATTTGTTTATATATATATAGCGTGACTGAGTTTGTCTGTTTTGTAATAATACCAATGCAACCTTTCTTTGATTATTCGCGTCTTATCAGAGTATTTTTAATACTAATAAAGTGAGATTTAGTAGTGTTATACATGTCACAAAAAAAGGATTTTAATATTTTCCTATGTTTTTGGTATAGTGCCTTAATAATTATAATTGCGTCACTAAGTTTTGAATAGGTATTGTTTTTGTTCTTATAGTATATAAGCCCCTCTCTTTTTAGAACGTTAATGTCTAATGATATTAACATTTCAAATTAAAATAGTATTCATTAAAAATCAAAGTAATTAAAATATTTATGGATCTTTATGTTCTATTACTATTAACATTTCTAACACTTATATTAACAGATACAAAAATAAGAGTAATTATCGCTCGGAAATTGAACTCTGATCTATTTAAAAAGAATGTTTTAACATATAATTTTTACATATATAATTTAATTTATTTTGGTAGTCAAGAAAACTATAATCAACCTAACTTAAATTACTCTCCAGTTGTTAATGAATTTCAAATAATTGATTGTCAGTCTTTTATAAATATATTAAATGATTCTTGACCTTATAGGATGAGAAGTATTTTCTTAGATTAAGCTGTTATATCTTCTTTTTTGGAAAATAGAAACGATAAAGTTTAGTCTGAATATTGTCAAGACTTCAAAAGATCAAAAAATAAAGATATTTTACACAAATTTTTGTTAATTAGGAACACCTTTTGCAAAAGGTGTTTTTATAGATTTAAATAACCCAAAACTTAAACACAAAAACTTGAAATATGAATAATAATATACTTTCACCATACAATACTAAGAATAACCTTCTAGATCGTACTTCTTCTTTAGAAAAGATGAAGGTGGAAAATCATATCTCAAGTTCCTTTTTAAAAGAAAAATTACCACTACCAAACTATATAATAATGAACAGTACTACTATTTTCGATTCATTGTTCAAACGAAAATTACAACAATCAAAATTATTCCTAATTCCTTTAATCTGTATATTCCTATACAGTTTTCCAAATCAAGTACAAGCACAGTACTCCAAAGATTTCGCGTCCCATTGGGGTGGAAATAATACGGAACATCATTATGGTGTTGTGCTAGATGGAAGTGGAAACGGATATTATTTAGGTTTTACCTTCTCAACTGATTTCCCAACTACAGCGGGTGCATATCAAACGACTCATAACGGGTCAGGTGATCATACACTTACTGCCGTTAATGGAAGTGGAACAGTATTGTGGTCCACTTATTTAGGTGGAACAGGAGACGATAATAAAATCTGTGGGATTGATCTTTCTCCAGATGACCAAAGTATTTATTATGCGGGTACTTCTACAAGTAACGATTACCCAGGTGTAAATGCTTCTTCTTTTCAGAGTGCAAGGTCTGGTGGAGGTGATGTCGTTGTTGGTAAAGTTGGTGTGAACGGAAACCTAGTCTGGAGTACTTACCTTGGTGGTAGTTTTGCAGATGAGCCTTTTCGTGTTAACTCTGATGGTGCTGGTAATATTTATGTTGGTGGTATAACGTATAGTTCAAATTTCCCAACCGTCGCAGCGGTTCAAGCTTCTAGTGGTGGAAGTGGAGATGGATTTATTACAAAGTTGTCTTCTAGTGGTAGTGTATTATGGTCAACTTATGTAGGTGGTAGTGGCGAAGATAAAGTATTTGAAGTCGTAGCAGATAATAATGGTGCTATATATGTAGTAGGTAGTACAGCAAGTACTAACTTTTCTGTTTTAAATCCAGCGCAATTAAGTAATGCTGGTGGAGTAGATTATTTTATTCAAAAAAGAAATGCAGCAACAGGCGCATTAATTTGGTCTACTTATTATGGTGGATCAAGTGATGATGCTACTGGCGACGTTCCTGGAATTGCAATTGATAGAAATGGTAGTGTCTATATTACTGGTGATACTAAAAGTTCTAATTATCCAACTTCGGGTTCTCCTTTTCAAGCTTCTTTTGGTGGAAGTACAACTGATGCTGTTGTTACAAAATTTGATAATGATGGTTCATTAGCTTGGAGTACTTTTCTTGGTGGTAGTAGCACTGATGCTGCAATCTCAATCGAAGAAGTTAATGGTTTAGTATATGTAGCAGGAACAACTAGTAGCTCTAATTTTACAGGTGTTGTAAGTGGTACTGCTTTTCAGAGTTCTAAATCTGGTGGAGTAGATATGTTCCTTACTGCTTTTAGAGAGGATGGAACAGTAGCTTATGGTTCTTTTTATGGTGGAAGTGGTACGGATGAAGCTCACGATATTTCTATCAGAAATGGTAAGTTGTCTTTTGCAGGAAATACTTATGCTGGATTTTCAACACTCAATCCAGCACAGGGGAGTAATGCAAGTAGTACCGATGCTCAAATCGATCGGTTTAGCGCCCCCTCTTTTTCCACTTCGAGTTTGAGTAGTACCCCCGCCTCGGATTGTGGGGTGAATGATGGAACAATAACCGTCTCGCTCACTAATGTTGGTACAGGTAATTATGATGTCTCCCTTGATGGGGGCTTTTCCTATTTAAGTGCAAATAGCAATTTAACTAAAAATGGTTCTAATCAAGTCGTCCTTAGTACGGTTGGTGCAGGAACTTATACTATCGTTATTCGAGATGGTGTTGGTCGAATAGATAATGCAGGTACAGTTACAGTCGGTGGTTGTACACTTCAAGTTTGTAAAGAAGAAACTTCTGATGCCTATAGTACCGCTGAAGTACCTGGCGCATCAACTTATACTTGGACTATTCCTGCTGGTGCAACAATCACTTCAGGACAAGGTACAAGAAATATTGTGATCGACTGGACAGGAGTAACTATTGGTGCAGCACAGATTTGTGTCACGCCTTCTAATGCAACTTGTACAGGAACTCAAACCTGTATGGCAGTCAATATCATCGGTTGTATTGAGGTATGTAATAATGGTATTGATGATGATGGTGATGGCGATGTGGATTTAGATGACTCTGATTGTGCGTGTAGTGCAACAACTCAAACACCACTTTGGATGATTGATGAAACAGATCTCCATATGTGGTCTTACACCGATTACCAAGATCATAATACAGGTATTGATTATGGCTTATTAAAATATTTTGATCCATCAACTTCTACCACTAGAGATGCAACGGATGTTGGTGAGATAGAAGCTATGGCAGTTAATCCTTATACTGGTATTGGTTATATATTCGGAACAGAAGAATCTAATAATGGTCCTGGTAATTCACAAGCATTATTTTCTTATAATTTAAATGATGCAAGTACAAATGTTGGAAATGTTGTCATGACACTTGTTGGACATATTTCTCAACCGAGTAATAAGACAATGGAAGCCTTAGCTTTTGATCCAGTCAATAATCGCTTTTATACTTCTGATCCTGTTGATGCTAATACGAATAGCGGAACATCAACGGATGTATTATATTATATAGATCTAGCAAGTTTAAATGCCAATCCAATGGTCACAACTGCTCCTACTATGGTTGGTACAATCACAGGAGCTGGTAATACTAATAATTATGTAGATGGTTTGGAATTCGGTGCAAATGGTAAGTTATATGCTGTTGATGGAACCGATGATCATTTATATGAAATTAGTCCTTCTACTGGTGCAATCATTTCTGTTATTGATAATAACTTAGCTGGTGGTACAGGTCATACTTCAGTAGATATTGAAACCATGTCTTGGGATGAAGGTAATCAACAAATGATCGCTATTAGTAATAGTGATAAAGAAGTGATTATTCTTGATCTTACTCAAAATGGTAATAATTCAGTAGTGATGGAATATTCCTTAACTAATGGAATGCCGAGTGATGCAGATATGGAAGGTTCAGCAATGTTCAATGCTTGTACTCCTAAAATGTCAATTGGTAACTTGGTTTATAAAGATCTCAATAATGATGGGATTTACCAAAGTGGTGAAGGTGTTGATGGAGTAAAAATTGAATTATATCAAGCAGGAGCGAATACCTTTACTGCTACTCCTCTTTTATCAACAACAACTGCTGGCGGTGGTTTCTATATATTTGAAAATCTAATCCCTGGTACTTACTTCATTCATATTCCTCCTAGTGAATTTGGTGCAAGTGAGCCGTTAGAAAACTTATTATCTTATAGTGGTAATGGTTCTGATAATAGAACGGATGATGATGATAATGGGGTTGATGCCGCTAATCCAGCTTTAGCAGGAATTAGTAGTGTAGATATCGTATTGACTGAAAATCTTGAGCCAATCAATAGCACAACCGAAAACGGGGGTGGAAACACAGATGATGACGCCGATGATAATAACGGTGACATGACTGTGGATTTTGGATTTAAAAATCCAACTGAGATTTGTGGTGATGGAATTGATAATGATGGTGATGGCGATACGGATTGTGATGATTCAGATTGTTCTCCAACATTAGCTAGTGTTTCGCCTGTTAGTCCTGGTTGTGGTTCAAGTAATGGTTCTATTAATATTAATGCTTCGGGTTCTAATGGAACAATCGAATATAGTATTGATAATGGAGTGAGTTGGTCTAATAGTAATAATTTCGTTGCACTTGCTGCGGGGTCTTATAATATTAAAATTAGATACCAAGGTAATACCTCTTGTGAAGTGGTGTATCCTTCTAATCCAGTTGTTTTATCTGGTGGTTCTAATCCAACAATTACTGTCGCTTCTACGAATCCAACCGATTGTGGTCAGAATGATGGTACAATTACAGTAACACCAACTGGTACTTCTCCTTTTGAATACTCAATTGATAACGGAGCAACTTGGCAATCTAGTAATTTGTTCATCAATTTAGCTGGTGGTTCTTATCAGGTAAAAGCAAGAACAGCAGGTTCAACTTGTATTTCTACAACAACAACAGAAGTATTAACTGCGCCTTCTACGCCAACTATTACTAGTGTCACTCCAACTAATCCAAATAATTGTGGTGCTGCAAATGGTTCAATATCTATTTCTGCTTCTGGCGCATCTGGTGCTTTAGAATATAGTATAGATGGTGGTTCGACTTGGCAAAATGGTAGTACCTTTAATGGTTTATCTGGTGGTAGTTATACCGTAAAGGTCAGGTATAGAACAACGGATAATTGTGAAGTCACTCATTCTTCTACAATTGTCTTAACCGTTCCTGCCTCTCCTTCTATTGATAATGTAGTCGATGTGAACCCAACTGATTGTGGTGTGAATGATGGTAAGATTACCATTACAGCTTCAGGCGGTCAAGGTTCTTATGATTATAGTAAAGATGGCGGTTCAACTTGGCAAAACAACGGCGGGCTTTATACTGGATTACCAGCAGGCACTTACCAAATTAGAGTAAGAAATGCAGATAATTCTTGTGTAGTGACTTCTTCGGATGTGGTCTTAGTTGCTCCTGTCGCACCAACACTTTCATCAGTTGCTAAAACTGATCCTTCTAATTGTGGATTGAGTGATGGTACAATTCAAGTGTCTGCTACTGGTACTGGCGCATTACAATATTCTATTGATAATGGTTCAAATTGGCAAGCATCTGATTTATTTGTAAATCTAGCGGCTGGTTCTTATACGGTTATAGTTAGAAATATTGATGGTTCTTGTGAAACGACTTATACTTCTAATCCTGTAGTATTAAATGCACCAACAACTACTTCAATTACAACCGTAGCGAAATCAGACCCAAGTAATTGTGGTGTTAATAATGGTTCAATTACTGTAACTGCTACTGGCGGTACATTAGAATATTCCATTGATAATGGTGGAACTTGGCAAGCTTCGGCTTCTTTCAATAGCCTTGCTCCAGGTACATATAATGTAAGGGTAAGAAATAATGATGGAACTTGTGAAATCGCTCATACAAGCGCAACTGTTTTAACTGCGCCTTCTGCACCAACTATTGATAATGTAGCTTCAACAGATCCTACTGAATGTGGTACTAACGATGGTACAATTACTGTAACTGCTTCTGGTGGTTCTGGTAATTATGAATATAGTAGAGATAATGGTCTTAACTGGCAAGCAACAAATAAATTCTTTTTCTTAGCAGGTGGTACTTACAAAGTAAAAATTAGAAACGCAGCAAATAATTCATGTGAAGTGTCTTATCCTGATGTGATTTTAACTGCACCTGTTCAACCAACACTTTCAGCAGCAGCTAAAACAAATCCAACCGATTGTGGTGTTGATGATGGTACAATCCAAATCACTGCAACAGGTTCTGGTGCTTTACAATACTCTATTAATAATGGTGCTTCTTGGCAGTCTTCTGATTTATTTGTCAATTTAGCTGGAGGTACTTATCAAGTAACTGTAAGAAATATTGATGGAACTTGTGCATTAACAGCAACAAGTGTTACATTAACTGCTCCAACTCCAACTTCAATTACTTCTATAACAGAAGGTGATCCTACGAATTGTGGTGTAAGTAATGGTTCAATTACAATTAATCCATCTAATGCCACTTATGAATATTCTATCAATGGCGGTTTAAATTGGCAATCTTCAAATGTATTTAACAGCTTATCGGCTGGTTCATATAATATTGCAGTAAGAAACAATACAGGTACTTGTGTTACTTCTCATAATTCTAATCCTGTCGTTTTAACTGCGCCTTCTTCTCCAAGTATTACAAACGCAACTGGTACTGATCCTACGGATTGTGGAAACACAGACGGTGAAATTATAATAACGGCTTCTGGTGGTTCTGGTTCTTACGAATATAGCAAAGACGGTGGTTCAAACTGGCAAGCTGGTAATACCTTCTCTAACTTAGCAGGCGGTACTTACCCAATTAGAGTTAGAAATGCGGATGGTTCTTGTATCACAACTTTCCCTGATATTGTATTAACAACTCCTGTTGCGCCTAACTTCTTGAGTACAGCAAAAACTAATGTAACAGATTGTGGCCTAACAGATGGTACAATTACTTTCTCTGCTAATTCTCCAAATGGAACTGCGCTTCAATATTCTATTGATGGCGGTGCTACTTACCAGGCATCTAATGTATTTATCAACTTATCGGCTGGTACTTACCAAGTGAGAGTTAGAAATGTAGATGGTACTTGTGTTCAATCTAAAACAGATGTTGTAATCACTGCTCCAACTCCAACTTCAATTACTACTGTGTCATCAAACAGCCCAACGAATTGTGGCGTGAATGACGGTGAAATTGAAATCACAGCAACTGGCGGAACAGTAGAATACTCAATTGATGGAGGTGGTTCTTGGCAATTAAACAATACCTTCTCTAACTTGGCTTCTGGTTCATATAATGTAGTCGTTAGAAATACAGATCAAACTTGTACTACAGTATATGGTAGTAACCCAATGGTATTAACTGCGCCTTCTTCTCCAAGCATTACGAATGTTGCTCACACTCAACCAACTGATTGTAATACAGATAATGGCTCAATTATCATTACAGCTTCGGGCGGTTCTGGTTCTTATGAATATTCAAGAAATGGCGGTAGTACTTGGCAATCATCTAATACTTTCCTTAATTTACCTGGTGGTACTTATAATACAATGGTTAGAAATGCATCTGATAATTCTTGTGAAGTTGCTGGCGAAATCGTTGTTTTAGAAGATAAAGTCGCTCCAGTTATTAGCGGTACAGTCAAAACAGATGTTACAGATTGTGGTGTGACTGATGGAACAATCACAATCAATGCAACTTCTGCTGCAGGAAATACTTTAGAATACTCAATTAATAATGGTTCAACTTACCAATCTTCTAACTTGTTTGTCAACTTAGGAGCTGGTACTTATGAAATTATAGTAAGAAATATTGATGGTTCTTGTGAGGTTACTACAACTGATGTAACAATCACAGCACCAACTCCAACTGCAATCTCTGGTGTTACAAAGACTCAACCAAGTGATTGTGGTTTAGATAATGGTACAATCTTAGTAAATGCGACAGGTGGTACTTTAGAATACTCAATTGATGGAGGTGGTTCTTGGGAATCATCTAATAACTTTACTGGTTTAGCTTCTGGTTCTTATAATGTATATGTAAGAAATGCTGGCGGAACTTGTGTTACTCCTCATGCTAATAATCCAGTTATTTTGAACGCGCCTAGTTCGCCTTCAATTACTAATGTAGCTTCATCTGATCCTAGTGATTGTAATGTAAATGACGGTTCAATTACTGTTACTGCATCTGGTTCTGGAAGTTTACAATACTCAAAAGATGGTGGTAGTACTTGGCAAAATGGTAATTCATTCGGTAGTTTACCAGGTGGTACTTACCAAATTAGAGTAAGAAATGCATCTGACGGAAGTTGTGTTGTTTCTGCTCCAGATGTTATTTTAGAAAATAAAGTTGCGCCTAGCAATCCAACAATCGCTACAACTGATCCAAGTGATTGTGGTGTGAATGATGGTACAATAGAAATTACATCAACTGGTGCTGGTGCATTACAATATTCAATTGATAATGGCGCTAATTACCAGTCTTCCAATATATTTATTAATCTAGCTCCAGGTAATTACCAAGTTAGAGTTAGAAATGCAGATGGTACTTGTGCAACAACTGCTGTAAGTACTGTTTTGAATGGTCAAACAACAACTGCAATTATTTCTGTTTCAAAAGTAAATCCAAGTGATTGTGGAACGGATAACGGTGAAATTGATATTAATGCAATTGGTGGTACTTTAGAATACTCAATTGATAACGGAGCTAATTGGCAATTAGGAAGTACATTCTCTAACTTGTCTTCTGGTTCTTATAATATTCAAGTTAGAAATACAAATGGAACTTGTGTAACAATTTATCCTGGTAATCCATATACATTAACTGCGCCTTCTGCACCAGCATTTGTAAGTGTAGCATCTTCTGATCCTACTAATTGTAATATTAATAATGGTTCAATTACCATTACAGCTACAGCAGGTTCAAGCGCATTACAATATTCAATTGATGATGGAGAAACTTGGCAAAATTCTAATACATTCCCTGGCTTAGCAGCTGGATCGTATGAGTTATATATTAGAAATACAGGTGGATCTTGTCCTACTCCAGGTCAAATCATAGTATTAACTACACCAACTTTCCCAACTATCACAAGTGTTGCTTCTACTGATCCTACGGATTGTGGAGTAAACGATGGTACAATTACTATTGATGCAACTGGTGAAGGCGCGTTAGAATATTCCATTAATAATGGAACAACTTGGAACTCAAGTAATATATTTACTGGATTGTCAGCAGCTAATTCGCCTTATATTGTTAAGGTGAGAAATGCAGGCGCAACTTGTGAAGTTACTCATTCTCCAAATGTTACTTTGACTGCTCCTGTTCAACCTTCAATTACAAGTGTTACTCCAGATAATCCTTCTAATTGTGGTGTGAATGATGGTTCAATTACAATTGTAGCTTCGGCAGGTGCAATTGAATACTCAATTGATGGTGGTGTGAATTGGCAAAATACTGGTTCATTTACTAATTTAGCAGCAGGTACATATAATATAGTAATTAGAAATACTGGCGGAACTTGTGAAACACCTTATACAACTAATCCTGTTGTTTTGGCTGCACCTTCTTCTCCAAGTATTTCGGATGTAACATTTACTGATCCTACTGAATGTGCAACAGCGAATGGTACAATTGTCGTTACTGCTTCTGGTGGTTCTGGTACTTTGGAATACTCAAAAGATGGTGGTTCAAACTGGCAAGCAGGAAATACATTCCCTAATTTAGCTGGTGGTACATATAATATAGTAGTAAGATATAATAATTCAACTTGTCCTGTAACTTATCCTTCAGTGACATTGACAGATAAAGTTCAACCTTCAATCACAGGAACAGCGAAAACAGATCCTACAGATTGTGGTGTTGATGATGGTACAATTACAATTACGGCTTCTGGTTCTGGAGCATTGATTTACTCAATTGATGGTGGTTCAACTTATCAGGCATCAAATGTATTCTCTGGTTTAACTGGTGGTGCTTATGATGTAAGAGTTAGAAATGTAGATGGAACTTGTGAAACACCTCAAAATAATATTTCTTTAGCTACTCCAATTACTACGAGTATTACAACTGTTACTTCTGATGACCCAAGTGATTGTGGTGTGAATGATGGCGAAATTGTTATTAGTGCAATTGGCGGAACGGTTGAATATTCAATTGATGGTGGTAATAACTGGCAATTAAACGGAACGTTCAATAACTTAGGTTCTGGAACTTATAATATTCAAGTTAGAAATACAGACGGAACTTGTGTAACGGCTTATTCAAGTAATCCAGTCGTTTTGACTGCACCTTCTTCTCCAAGTATTACAAATGTTGCTTTCACTGAACCTACTAATTGTGGTGTGAATGATGGCGAAATCATCGTTTCAGCAACTGGCGGAAGTGGCTCTTATGAATATAGTAAAGACAATGGATCTAATTGGCAATCAGCTAGTACTTTCTCTAATTTAGCAGGCGGTACTTATATTATAAAAATTAGAAATGCATCAGATAACTCTTGTGAAGTTACTGGTCAAACTGTTGTTTTAACTGACAAAGTATTACCTACTGTTACTAATGTTGATAAAACAAATGTAACAGATTGTGGTGTAACAGATGGAACAATCACTATTACAGCAAATTCAACAGCAGGAAATGCCCTTGAATACTCAATTGATAATGGTGCAACTTATAATACAACAAATATTTTCACTGGTTTATCAGCAGGTTCTTATATTGTTAAGGTTAGAAATATTGATGAAACTTGTGTAGTAACAGAACCAGCAGTAACAATTACTGCTCCTACACCTCCAACAGTTAATGCTTCTACTCCAACTAATCCTTCTAATTGTAATACAACAGATGGTAAAATTGAAGTAAATGCAACTGGAACAGGACCTTTTGAATACTCAATCAATGGTGGTATTACTTACCAAGCATCAAATACATTTAATGGATTAACGAATGGTACTTACCAAATCAGAGTAAGAAATACAGGAGGAACATGTGAAGTATCTGGTTCAGATGTAACATTAACTATTCCTTCTGCTCCAAGTATCACGAATGTAACATTCACTGATCCTACGGATTGTAATAATACAAATGGTACGATCCAAATTACAGCAAGTGGCGGAAGTGGTTCTTATACTTATACTATTAATGATGGTTCAAGTACGACTAATAATGCAACAGGAGTTTTCTCTGGTTTAGCAGGAGCTACTTATACAATTACAGTTAGTAATTCGGATGGAACTTGTATCGTCTCTAACCCAGATGTTACATTAACAGATAAAGTTGCTCCAACAATCGCAAGCTCTTCAAGTACAGATCCTACTGAATGTAGTGTTGCAGATGGTACAATTACTATTAGCGCAAGTTCTTCAATTGGTAATGCTTTAATGTATTCAATTGATAATGGTGGTAGTTATCAAGCATCAAATACTTTCTCTGGTTTGACTGGCGGTTCTTATATTATTAAAGTTAAAAATGCAGATAATACTTGTATCACTACTGGTGCAACAGAAGTATTAACAGATAAAGTTGCTCCAACTGCGATCACTGTCACGCCAGATAATCCTACGGATTGTGGTTTGTCAGATGGTGAAATTGTAGTTTCAGCAACAGGTGTAAGCTTAGAATACTCAATTGATGGAGGTACAAATTGGCAAAATTCAGGTACATTTAGTAACTTGACGGCTGGTACATATAATGTATTTGTTAGAAATACAGACGGAACATGTAACACGCCTTATCCTACAAATCCTGTTATTTTATCATTGCCTAATTCTCCAAGTATTACAAATATTACTTCTACTGATCCTACGGATTGTGGAGTAAGTGATGGAAAAATCACAGTTACAGCAACTGGTGGTCTTGCT
>CAKZLL010000556.1 GCA_937125475.1 uncultured Saprospiraceae bacterium
ATGGTCGAAAAAAAATCTCGTGACGTAAAAAAAAGAGCAATTATTTTTTTTAATGATATAGTATTTTTTGTTAATATGTGCGGCTTAAAAGTTAAATTATTGATATACAGTGTTTTATGTGAAAACTGGATAGATTATAAAAAGTCACAATAAAGTTGATTTTTGGGGTTTTAATGTTATATTATTGATTTTTATTGGTAAAATTAATGTCACTTTTGTAGTTATTTGTAATGATGTTAAAAAAATATAAAAAGAAGGCAATTTGTGACATTATTTTTGGTCTAATGTTTAAATATATTTATTTAAATAAATTAAAATAATATTTTGATAAAATATTATTTTGCGGTATTTTATTTTATTATGTGTGTTTTTTGTAGTGTTTTTAGAATTTTATTCTAAAAGTAGGTGTTTTTAGTTTCTTAGATAAGTAAACGTCTTAATTGGTTATTGTGATAAAGTTGGCATGGTTTTGTCAATGTAGTAAGTATCCAAACAAATAATACAAAATAACTAATTAATACTAACGATATGAAAAACTTAATCATCAACTTCGCACTTTTAATCGCTCTTACTTTAGTAGTTAATACTGCACAAGCATTCAATAATCCAGTAGATACAGCAGATGTAGAAATGGTTTTTGGATCAAGCAAACAACAAGTAATTACGACAGGCGCATTTGGTGAAGTAGTTGGTGCATCAAAATCTGCGTTTTTCATGGACTTAGCAGAAGAGGAGCTTACTCCTGAATTAGTTAGAAAGCCTAGAGCTTTAAAGAAAAATTTCACAGGTTATACTATCGAGTTAGTTACAGTTTTTAATAAGCCTTTAGCTACTGACGATGCTTTGTTTCAAACTTTCGGTGGTATCAAAGTAGTTCAGCGCACTGAAAATAGCTTTACTTACATGATCGGAAATTTTGATAACAAAAAAGCTTTAGAGAAGTATTTAAACCAAATTATCTTGCCTAAATATGCAAAAGCACATGGTGTTAAATACAAAAAAGGAAATATAGTTAAATATAAATAATAGTTAATATTAAGGTTAGAAAAGTTAGTTAATAGTTAGAAAGAGCGATCAGTAATGATCGCTCTTTTTTTGTGTTAGTATAGCAAAGGAAGATGTTGAAATAATCTTGTTCATTTGAATAATAAAAATATTTCACTCTATTCTTTTAGGTAGATTATTATTAAAATATTACCATTTTAGTTGAAAATGGTAATTTTAAAATAAGTGCTTTGCAAATAATTGGAGTTGGTTTAATAACTAGCCTTATTCAAGAATATTTATTGAGTAAATACACTGTAACAAAAGTTATTGAATAGTTAGGTTCAGAGAACCGATACCGTTTGTAGCTATAAGTAAATAAATTTTGTTTAGGTGCATCGCACCGATGCCAAAACATAATATGTTGTTAATCAAGTGCTTGAATTTCGTGTCGGTACGCTGCACCTAAAATTTAACATCTTAATCATTTACTACAAACAGTGTCGTTGCGCTGCAACTGAAATATTCAATAATTTTTGAAACAATGTATTTAGTAATACAGAAAAGGTATTGATTATAAAAAAGACAGCCCACATATCATAGTCTTTAAAAGCTATGATATGTGGGCTGTCTTTTTATGTTAAGTTGCAATAAATGGAAGATTAATAATCACACCATTCAGGTTGTTTTCCGATGTCTGCTTTTTTTAGTAATTTCTTATAAGCCTTTTTATAGGCAGAAGAAGTCATATCTGAACTAGTTTTTTCTTGCGCTTGTAGCGATATTTCGTATCGTTTACATTCCCAAACCTTTCGACGCAAACGCTGAATTGCACAAGTCATATCTGCATCATAAGTTAGGTTATATTCTTTTTCAAACCTATTAATGAGCTTTAAGTAATGTGCGCCTTGATCACAATAATAGAAATGCCCTTTGACAGCCCAAGATCTTACTTGCGCAATTAGATTACAATATTGTGCTTGCAATTCAAATTCCTTAACAATCGTATCTTCTCCAGCTATAAAATCCGTCCAGATGATGCCCAATGTATCGAAATCATCATTTTTGCTTTGTAATGCATCAGCTAATGCAGTGATTTTTCCTGTTGTTATATCGTCTAAAGATGGATTATATTCTTTGCGAACACCATCAATTTCCTTTAACATTTGTTTTGCCCAACCACAAACATCAAGCATCCCTTTCATAATATAGAGCTTAATTTGTGCTTCTTTATCACAATACTCCTGAGTAAAATCAATAGGTTCTTCTAAGTAATTATTTGGAACAAACTCTTTCCAAGCAGTATTCAACACTGCCATATTTCCAGTATAAGCTCCAACTTCCTTCTTATATTTTTTGAATTGAGTATTAAATTCTTCTCCTGGAGGAACGTTATTATCTTCTATTAAATCCTCAATATCTTCTAATTTATCCTCTCCAATTGTACAAACATCCGCCGCACCCTGTAATAATGCAACTTTCATATTTGGAACAAGATTACATTGTAATTCTGGAATTTCGATTGTAAAACCAGGAGAAACGCCTGTCGCGACATATTTTCTCCAAGCAGGTTTTAATGCTTTTAGACCAGCAAAAACCTTACGCATCACCCGCATTTCTTTTTCTAATCCTTTCACATCCGATGCTTCTAAAGACGTTCTATCTACAATCTGTAACACATAATTCTCAAAACGATCCTGTGCTTTATTCACTTTTCCATTACAATAATTGACATAAGCTTCCATAAATGTATATTTCGCAAGCGTGCCTTTTTCGCATACTCGAACCGCATCTTTAGCCGATTCTAATTCTGCTAGTGTTACATTATGATTGATCAAAAAGCGATTCCAAAGTTCTTCTGTTTTAAAATAAGCAGTCATCTTATTTTCTAAATCTAAAAATCTAGTTCTAAAACCAGGAATTGTGCTATATCTTTTTTCGCCGAATTCCCGAATTTTACTCATGAAATCCTCTGCTTTATTGACATCATTACCACAAAAACTAGTGTTCGCATAGATCAAACAATATTTTGGATAATCAATAGAAGAATTGCCAGGATGAGGCAATTCACTGGTATTCGTGACTTTATTATTGGCAAGAAATTCTTTCCAAGTTTCTTCAAAACTAATTCCTTGTGCGTTGATGTTGGTGGTGCAAATACTGATCAGTAAAAAACTGACTAATAATTGATGAATTGTTTGTTTCATTTCTCTTAGTTTTATAGACTTGTACAGCGGTTACTTAATTTGCCCGTTGCAGCAAATTAAGTAACCGCTGTACAAGTCTTATTGTGTCGTTGTTTTGAAAAGCAACGTTTTATTGGTGTTTCTTTCTTTGTTTCGAAAAACAATTGTATTAACAATAATCGTTTTTTTTTAATAAATTATTATAAATCAATCGGTTTGTGTTAAAAAATGGCACTTAAAGTTTTCTTAATTTTTTTGGAAATTCCTGTAATGAAATTTTGACTGATCATGAGATTTTTTTTACTCATTGTTTAAATGATCATCTATTAATAGCTAATAAAATATCATTCCATTCTTTTATCGGACGTAAGATTTTTACCTTTGATACACCAAAATTTCTTTCATTAACTTAAAAATAGCAGTCGTGAAACCATTTTTATTGACCTTTTGCCTCTTATTTTGTTTTTCTTGTCAGACCAATATTTTTTTGTCGAAAGTCGAAAATAACTCGATTAGAACGGAACAGAACTTAGAGGAAAACAAAAATATAACGGCACTCATTGCGCCCTATAAAGTAAAATTGGATGCTAAAATGAATAAGGTCATTGGATCTTCAGCCCAAACATTGAGCAAAAAACGCCCAGAATCGCTATTAGGTAATTGGACGGCTGATGCAATTCACACAAAATCAGAAGAATATTATAAACAATCAATTGATTTCGCTTATACTAATTATGGCGGTTTGCGAATTCCAGCTATTCCCAAAGGTGATATAACAGTAGGTAAAATTTTTGAATTAATGCCTTTTGATAATATGTTGGTCGTTTTGGAAATGGATGGAACAGCTTTAGAAGAATTATTTACTCATATTGCAGCCCGAGGAGGTGATCCGATTAGCAGTCATGTTCGGCTGAATTTAACCGAACCAAAGAAAGCTTTGATTAATAATGAGCCATTAGATAAAAACAAAACTTATAAAATGGCAACAACCAATTATTTAGCAAATGGTGGTGATAAACTATCATTCTTAAAAAAACGACCAAGAACTAATTTAGGAAAATTGATGAGAGATGCATTGAGAGAACATGTGGAAGAAACAACAAAAGCAGGAAAAAAAATTGATGCAAAACTAGAAGGAAGAATGAAATAAAGCTATTGAATCAAAAAAAGTTAGCAATATTAAATTGCTAACTTTTTTATTTAGTACATGAATTTTTTTCTTAAAATCCTTGAAATATCACTATTGTTAAATAAATAGTAATAACCAATCCTAGTAATATTAACCAGAAGTTTTTATCCTTATAAAAATCCTCTCTCTGTTCCAGAAGGATATAGGATAAATGTGACATAAATACTAAATAAACAAAACTAAGTGCAATCATTTTTTCTAATTAAGTTTTATCGTTTGGTAGTAAACCTTATTCATTCAAGGCTTTATATACTAAGATTGCAAAAAGGTTGTTTTCGTTGCATGCAGTTCGATTTTTTTTCAAAAAAAATGAAAATAATTTTTTGAAAAGAAGAAAAACAATTAACTCTTGAATATTTTAGTAAGAATTTTTTGTGTAATAATATAGGTCGGTTTGACACCTACAAGACCTAAACTACCCGATGCGAGCGTTTGACCCGAAATAATCGGATTGTCCGAAGCATAGTAAGCATATCGGACTGTGACATCTTTTTTGACACTTTTGCGAATTTTTGAAGCCGCTTGAATGGCTTTTTGATAATGTGCACCTTCCATTTCTAAGCCAATAATTTGCCAAGAAGAACGGAAAAAATATTTTAATATGTCTCGGTTTTGAAGCGAAGTTCCTAAAACGGTAATCATCGGACCATCCGCTACAACTCCGTTTATATCACTGAAATCCTCTAAACACAAATCATTTTCAAAAGGATAATTATCGGCAGTGCCTTCAAAAACATGGGCATTAGGTATCATAATATCGCCCTTGTCTCCTTTCAGAATGCCAGCTTTTCCCATAATAGAAATGGACTCAACTTGTAATGGAATAATTTCGTCTTCCAATTCTAATGGTTTTAATAATTCGTCCATCGTTTCGAATGCTTGTTCTCCAAAAGCATAACCCACGACTACAATGATAGGTTCTTCGCCTTCCGTTTTACTTACTTGTCCTAAAATATGCGGCCTTACACCATTCTTCTCAAACTGCTGGGCACCC
>CAKZLL010000557.1 GCA_937125475.1 uncultured Saprospiraceae bacterium
CATATCTTCGTGGCGCATATCTTCGTGGCGCATATCTTCGTGGCGCATATCTTCGTGGCGCATATCTTCGTGGCGCATATCTTCGTGGCGCAGATCTTAGTCGCGCAGATCTTCGTGGCGCATATCTTCGTGGCGCAGATCTTAGTGGCGCATATCTTAGTCGCGCAGATCTTAGTGGATTACGGGTTTCCAATCTTGATTGGATAAAAAATCTAGAATCACAAAAAGTCATTGGAAGCGAAGAGATAGCCCAAGAATATAAAGTTGCCCCAAGACTAAAATCATTCAATAACAAATATGGAAATACCTATCAAGCCTACGAACTAATAGAAAAACCCAAAGAATAAAAATCATCAATTCACATATTATTTTTAATCATCAATTGATTAGTTTTAAAAAAATCATTACCTTTTGGCTATCAAATAAAAAAACATCTACAATTTAATAAAACCAGTCATTCATGCGTAACGAATTTGTCGCGTTTTCCATTATTTCCTTGCTTCTTGTCGGTATAGGCTATTATTTTTGGTCGCCTATTCTTTGGAGTTTAGTTGTGCTAGTTCCTATTATTATTTTTGGTTATTATGATATGTTCCAAACCAAGAAAGCCATTGCGCGTAACTTTCCGATCTTAGGGCGCGGGCGATATATCATGGAAGATTTACGACCAAAAATCTACCAATATTTCATCGAATCGGATACAAATGGTACGCCGATTAGTCGAATTTATAGAAGTGTGGTTTATCAACGTGCTAAAAAACAACTCGATAGCAGTCCTTTCGGAACGCAATTAGATGTGTATGGCGAAGGTTATGAATGGATGAATCACTCAATTGCTGCCAAAAGTCACCACGATTTGGAGCATCATCCGAAAATAAAAATCGGTAGTCCGCAATGTACTCAACCTTATGATTGTAGTATTTTAAATGTCTCGGCTATGAGTTTTGGCTCGTTGAGTAGTGCTGCAATTACGTCGCTGAATGGCGGTGCAAAAATTGGCGGCTTTGCGCATAACACGGGCGAAGGCGGAATTAGCCCCTATCATTTAGAATTGGGCGGTGATTTGATTTGGCAAGTTGGAACGGGTTATTTTGGTTGTAGAGACAAAGACGGTAATTTTTCGCCTGAACTTTTCAAAGAAAATGCTTCGCGCCCAGAAGTCAAGATGGTAGAAATCAAATTATCACAAGGTGCAAAACCAGGTCATGGCGGTATTCTCCCAGGCAAGAAAAACACCGCCGAAATTGCCAAAATCCGAAACGTAGAACAAGGTACAACGGTTTTATCACCACCTTATCATAAAGCCTTTTCAACACCACGCGGAATGCTCGAATTTGCTCAACAAATGCGCGAATTATGTGGCGGAAAACCAATTGGTATTAAACTATGTATTGGTCGAAAAAGCGAATTTGTTTCGATTTGTAAAGCGATGACCGAAACAGGAATTTACCTCGATTATATCGCAGTAGATGGCGGAGAAGGTGGAACAGGTGCAGCACCTGTCGAATTTGCAAACTCAGTCGGAACGCCTATGCGCGAAGGTGTGGCATTTGCTTACGATACATTAATGGGTTTTGATTTGAAAAAACACATTGCTTTGATCGCTTCTGGTAAAATCATGACGGGTTTTGATATGTTTCGTGCGTTTTCTTTGGGTGCGGATGTCTGTTATTCGGCTCGCGCGATGATGTTCGCATTGGGTTGTATTCAGGCATTGGAATGTAATAAAAATAACTGCCCGACAGGTGTTGCGACACAAGATCCAGAATTAGTAGCAGGCTTAGTTGTATCTGATAAAAAAGTGAGAGTAGCCAATTATCATAAAGAAACCGTCATGGGATTTGTGGAATTATTAGCTGCCGCAGGTATGGAACATCCTTCAAATATTAATCGGACAATGGTCAATAGACGAGTAAGCGTTCATAAAAGTCATAGCTATGATGAGTTGTATCCGATGGTCAGTGCAGGTAGTTTATTAAGAGCACCTTACCCAAAAACCTATGAAAAATGGATGTCTCAATCAAGTGTTGATAAGTTTTAAAAGACTTAATTATTTAAAGATCGGATCTCTTGAAAACATCCGATCTTTATTTTGGTTCATTGACAATTTTTGCAAAAATTGTCAATGAACCTTTATTTTTTTGAATAAAATCATTTCATATAAGGCTCACAAATAATCCATGCTTGATGAGCTGATTTTGCAGATTTCATTAAATTATTAGAGCAATTTTGTAAATCAGCCGCTAATTTTACACGCCCTCTACTTCTGTCCTTATTCCCATCTTTTTGAATTTTTGCGGCAAGCAACTCTAAAAAATCGCCTAAAGCATCATATTTCAGATTGCCTAAATCCTCTGCTAAGTCTTGCATCGAACCACTATAATTATCAATTGTATCTTTATGAATCATTCTTTTTATTTTTTACATTAAGTGTAACAAAAATAAATTAATGTTTTAGGTTCAGAGAACCGACACCGTTTGTAGTTATCAAGGAACAGGATATTTAA
>CAKZLL010000558.1 GCA_937125475.1 uncultured Saprospiraceae bacterium
TGCTTCTTCTAATGAAGTTGGATACCCTACACAATCCCAACCTGTTGATATGTTTAAACTATCTAATTGACAATTATTAGAGCTGACACACAATTCAAATGTTCGTGTTTTGCCACTATTCGTTGTTCCAATATGATATAGTCCATAATTTGTTGCCGTAATTAGCGTATTTTGCCCATTTGTTGTTTCATATAAACTTTCGAAGACCACACTACCATTGAAATCATTAAATGCCCAATAAACATGATCAGCTGTCGCGCTTCCTGCATTGACAAGATCAAGCGTAAAACAAGTTGGATTTTCGACTACTTGTTTAGTTTGTGGGGTAACTTGTATAGCTAAATTAGCTTTTTCGAGCATTCTAACATCTGATACATCCTCTACAGTTGCCTGATAGGTCGGTGTTCCTGTAATACGCGGATCAGAAGTAGAATTAATATCGTAGTTATATAATTTATTATAAGCAGACGAGAGTTCTGTTGTACAATTTCCTTGTACTTGAATATAAACCCTTACATAAAATCCTTGATCATAACTAATTCCAGCTCCTGCATTAGCATCCAAATAAGCTTTAACATCAACAATAACCGTATCACCTAAAACTGTAATATTTGGATCAGCGAAACTCGTTGTTTTTTGAAAGTAATTGACATTATATTTCCCTGGATTATTTACTAATAAAGGGTAATAATAAATTTTGACAACGCCCGTCATGGCTAAATCCGATTGATTGACAAAGGTTTGTGTACTTGGTAAGAATGGTTCTCGTACTTCATAAGGAAAATAATCTGGTGCGTTTCGATGCCCCCAATTAGATCCCATTCTCATTCTGTGATCTGTATCTAAATATCCTATATTACAGCCTTTTAAGCTATAACGACTTCCTTTACTATGATAAAATTGATACCCAACATGAGATAATAAGAAATCTCGTGGATTACATTGATATTTTGTACCACCATAATCTTGATCACTCACATAAAAATTGGTATTATATACTAATGGTACAACATTTCCACCCACATTCGTTTTGGTCATAAATGTCACTTCCACAATAAGAGAATCCCCATTTTCATACTTCCAACCATTTGGAATACTAGTACAACCTAATGTTTTGAGGTTAGCCGAGCTTAAATTCGTGACAATCTTATTTCCATCAATAAATTGTTGAAGGACATTACAACTAATTATTGTGTTAGTACTAACATCATAAATTTTGATATTCGCACTAACAGGCTGAAAATCATTAATTGTACTTGGGAAAATAATTTCAGCGAAAGCGTAATCGAAACCAGAAAAAGTACCAGCTCTAATTTCCCCTTTGAAAGTTGTTTTAATAGTATCCCCTGGCATGACACGGTTTAACAAAAGTTTGGTTGTATCTAAAGTTTCTCCAGCATCTGTAATTGTATTATTATTATTATCAGCCTTACCAAAAGTACGTCGTTCTGGATTTAAGCTTTTGAATACCATTCCATCCGAACACCCTGTAGAACAAGGACAATGAAAAGTAACTGGAACAGATTCTTGACAATCTACTTGGTCTCCTTGTGGGCCACAAGTTCCGCAAGTTCCTCCATTAAGGCTAAAATAAGTTTCTTCTTTAATTGGTACACCTGAATAAAATCCACAAGCTACCTCCGAGCAATCAACGGTATAATCGAGATTGAAAAATGAATTGGCATTCATACTAAAACCAGAAGGCGGCCCTCCATCTAATCGAATAATTAAAGTATCCAACCCTGTAGGATGACTAGTAGAAGTGACCATTGAAGGATACCAGCGATCCCCATTATAATCTTGAAATGACCAATTAGTAGTTGCTAAATCACCTGTTGTTCCAGACCAATCCAATCCTTCTGGAAATATATATAGATATTCGGTATAACAATTTTGACAATTAAAATAACTAGAACTATAAGCATTGGTAGATATATTTCTTGTTCCTTGAAAGAGTACCGTCCCTGATTCTCCATCTCCTAATGTAGCTCCTTCCCCTTCTCCAGCAGTATTAAAATAATAATAAAGCGCATTTTTTTGAATGTAACTATCTTTATAATCAAACTGTTCACAGGCATCATCATAAGTAATTTTATTACCTGTATTAATACCTCCAGGCTCATAAAATCCATAAATTAACCGCCTAAAATCGCGACTGTTTTCAATTTTACCACATTGATCGGTTCTATTTAAATCACCACAATTACAACCTACTCTATAACCAAATTTCATAAAAAGCGTATCCCCAGGCATTAAGAATAAATCATCCATGAAATAATTCGCACGTCTAATTTTCTCTGCACTTGCTCCTGCACTTGCCAAACAAGCAGCAGAAATACCACCTAGCATTTCAGTATAAGCAATTTCATGTTTGAAATAAGGCCCATTTTCTGATACAGTAGAAAAGAAAATAGTGGAAGTATCTAAGAACATACCACCTCGATTATCTGAACCTACATAAATACTAAACCTTAAATTTGTCGCGCCTTCTGTTCCGATATTAGTGATAAAAGCGCCATATTCATGAAGCGTATCTCCCGTACAAACAGGATAATGATCTCCGAAAGTATTGTCCCATCCCAACTTCAAATCAGGCTGGGTGTATCCAAAACGCACACCTTGCAAGACCCTAGCCGACTCACATCCATAAGTCGCTTGACACCTATATTGAACGCCACGTTCTAAGTCTGGTGGACTAAAGTCACAATCTGTAACATTCCAATGTTCACATAATACGAGTGTTTCATTAAACTGTAATCGAGTTAAATCATTAGGATCGGTTCCAGAACCTGTGTAGGGATTAGCAGAAGCCATCATTGCTGAATTGATAATGAAAAAGGTCGTATCTCCATTGGTATTTGTAACTGGAACATTACCGTAACCTGCGATAGTAATAGAATCTATAGACAATTGAGGATGATTAATCAACCAATATTCAAACACTTTTAAAGCCCCGTTTCCTCCATTTGCGATTGTAACGCACTTCGTTTCCTTATTATATTTTGCAGCATTAAAAGCAACAATTTTATTAGGTGTTTTTCCGTCAACGTCTATAATTGAAAGCGTTGGTTTCACTACTTCAAAAAAGGTAGATGTATAATTTTGACTACCAGCTCCACCAGTATATTTCAAATTGATATCAAATGTGGTATTTGCAGAGCCAGTAGCATTTGCAATACCATTACAAAGAACTTCCACATTTATTGAAAATTCCACGGTTCCCAAAGGTAAGAGATTTGTAAAAGCAAAGGAAGGTTTGGTTGTATCTACTTCGGTTATACCAAAACCAGCTAATATACTAGGGCCAGATAGTGAGCCAGCAGCATAATCAAAACCTGTAGGAAAATCAAAAGATAGTGTATCATTAAGTAAGATATTCCCACTTGTATTAGTTAGTTTTACGGTAATTGTTCTTTCACCACCACAAACCGAAAAACGATTTATTCCTGATATTGGAAAGGTAGTTTCAATAAAATAGTCTTGAGCATAGGCTTGGCTTCCCAATAGGCAAAGCATAGCTATAGTGTAAATGGTTCTTGTCAATGTTTTCATAAATAAAATCTTGCTTATATTATGTTATTGTCTGTGTTAGTTATGCAAGCTAGTTTATAGAATTGTTTAATTTATGATCTTTTTTAGGTTGAATAAGTTCATTCTTTAGATAATATTTTATTTTTAAAAAAGATAGTTATTTTATTTTTATCACTAATAGTTTTAGTGTTGCAATAAATTAGCCAAAGTTTTAATATAAATATATTATAAACCCTCTTTTATTTCATTCTTAATAGATTTTATTTTGATTGATTTGAAAATTCAAAATAAAGAGGTAAATAGTTTTCAAAAAAAACAAACTTTTAGTTCTTTGAAAAAAAGTACTTTTTAATTTTTTTTTTTTGAATAAAGTACTGATACACAAAATGTTTAA
>CAKZLL010000559.1 GCA_937125475.1 uncultured Saprospiraceae bacterium
TTTAGTTTTGTTTAACTATTTTTGCAGGAGTACTTATGATGTTGGGAATTTTACATTTAATTATCAAGTATGTGAGCAAGGTAGTTCAATTGTTTGCACTACTGGATCTGTAACAATCAATAGTAATGATCCTGTAACGGGTTATACTTCTAGATCAATTCCTTATGGCGGAACAACTATTTTAAGCCTTGGAACTGGTGATTTAGCACCTAGCCCTTCACATAGTGGTACTCCTTTAGAAACTATGACTAGTGTTGCCCAAGTCGTTACTAGTTATATGATAGGTTCTAATACTTTAAGGGTTTATTATGATGCTCATACCATAGGAACAGATACCACTTCTTTTGTGATGAGTAATGGTATTGCAACTGATACTACTCATTTAATATTGACAGTCTATCCTCCTAATAGTGTTTCGACAGATGATGATACGATGTATTATAATATAAATATGCCTGCTACTTATAATATCATAGCAGATGATTATTATGATACTTTATCTGTTCTTGATGTTAACCCTGTGTCGAATCCTGCTAATGGTACGGTTGTAATTGACCTTCAAGGAAATGCGACTTACACGCCAAATGCTGGTTTTACAGGATCAGATACATTTCAATATCGAATCTGTGCGACTTATGGTACGGTTGTATATTGCGATACCTCGACGGTTTTTGTATTGAATGCGGCTGTTTTACCATTGTCAATTACTAATGTAGCTGTTACTTCTCCTACTTGTGGTTTTAATGACGGTTCGATTACTGTAACAGCTTTGGGCGGTTCGGGTGTATATGAATATAGTGTTGATACAGGATTAACTTGGCAATCTAGCTCTATTTTTAATAATCTAGCTGCTGGCCCTTATAATATTCATGTAAGAGATGGAAATACTAGTGTTGGTTATATAAATAATTACGTCGGGCTCTATTCTACTGGCGAACCTGTTTATTCGGGAGTAGCTTATAGCTCTGGTACATTGATTGTGAACGCAACAGGCAACCCTGCTTTAACCCTAGAATATAGTGTGGATTGTGGCTCTACTTGGCAAACATCTAATACCTTTACAGGAATAACCCCAGGAAATTATTGTATTGTAATTAGATATAATAATGTTACCAATTGCCATGTTTATAATAATGAAATAATTAATGCAACGGCTGCATTAGCAATTAATTCTATTGGAAGAATAGACGCTACTTGTTATCAGCCTCAAGGAGGCAAAATAACGATTAATGCAACAGGTGGAACAGGCAATTATCAATATCAAATTACAGGTTCTTCGGTTCAATCTAGTAATGTATTTAATAATCTTGCTAGTGGCTCTTACGTTGTTACTGTGACGGATGGTATTTCAACAGTGACTTCCAATACTATTATTGGAAATTATAACCCATTAAGCTATCATGCCTATAACTTAAACAATGATAGTTTACATATTTATACTATGGGGAGTAACGTTTCAACAGTAGAATACAGTATTGATTGCGGTACGACTTGGCAAACTTCTAATGTTTTCCATCCTGTAACACAGGGTACTTATTGTGTCGGACTTCGTTATTCAAATGGAGGTTGTGAAAACTACTATAATAATTATTTCGGAGATACATTAACCCTCGATTCTGTCTCAACTATTCCAGCTACTTGTGGATCAAGTGATGGTTCGATTACTATTCATGCTTCGAATGGTGCTGGAACTTACGAATATAGTATTGATAGTGGATTAACTTGGCAAGCAAATAATATTTTCCCTAATATAGCGGCTGGTTGGTATCCGATTTATGTTAGAGATGATTCTACAACGACGACTATTTCTCATGTTAATGTGTATGATGTAGGAACGCCAAATTATATTAGTTCAACTTTCAATGCTGGGACAATTACAGTAACGGCATCAGGTACTAATCCTCTTGAATATAGTTTAGATTGTGGTGCAACTTGGCAAACATCTAATGTATTTACAGGTATGTCAGCAGGCAGTTATTGTATTGGAATGAGATATACGAATAGTAGTTGTGTGATTTATGAAAATACAACACTTGGCGTAACTCCTTCTACTTTAGCTATAACAAATATTATTAAAACGAATACTAACTGTAATCAATCAACAGGTACAATTTCAATCACAGCAACGGGCGGAACAGGCAATTATCAATATAAAATCACGGGCTACCCGTGGCAAACGGTTGATACATTTAGCAATTTATCGCCTGGAACATACCATATTTCTGTAAAAGATGGTGTTGATTCAATTGGATATTCGGCAAACCCTGTGATTATTACAAATTTAGCTTCGCCAGTGATTACTGGAATAAACTACTCTTATGATACTTTAGTAATTAATGCAACGGGCGGATTACCAATGGAATATAGTATTGATTGTGGGATGACATGGCAAAGTTCTAATGTGTTTTTCCCTGGAGTTTCTGGCAATGTTTGTCTTGGGGTGAGATTTGCTAATGGCAATTGCCCTGTATTATCAAATATTACAATTACGAATAATTCGCCAATTGCGGTCAATGATACTGCGACTTTCGTCAAAGCTGGTTATCAGTCATTAGACATTATTTACAATGATTATGATGCCGAAAATAATGCGCTGTTCACTGTTCCTCAAACAGTTTTCTACGGCACGGATTCAATGACATTAGATAATAATGGGCAAATGACCATTCCAACTAATGCCTTGAACTTCGGTTCTTACATGATTAATTACCAGCTTTGTGAAGTTTATAACCCTAATAACTGTTCTCAAGGATCAGTGTATTTCAATATTACACCACCGACAAGTACGCTTCATGACACTATCGCGATAGGTTCGTATCAAGTCATTTGTATTCCTGATAATTTGCCTGGTACGCCAACCTCTCTCAATATAACGGCGACTAGTAGCATGACGAATGCAGTGATTGATAGTGTTGTGGGTACTTGTTTATATGTCTATGCAGATAATTATGGCAATGATAGTATCGCTGTTGTGATGTGCGACAACTTCGGTTTTTGCGATACGACTTTGGTTTATCTTAATGTACAAGATGGTGTTTGGCCAGGTGATACAGATGATGATACAGATGTGAATGTCTTTGATTTATTGAATATTGGCTTAGGATATGGTCTAACTGGTACACCAAGAAACTCGATTTCTAATACTTGGACTGGCTTCGTTACACCAAAATGGAATACTGCAACGCCAATTTCTAATATAGATTATCGACATGCAGATTGTAATGGTGATGGAGTAATAAATGCGAATGATACTGCGGCACTTTTATTAAATTATAATCAATCTTATCAACGCGGCGGTAATGGTTCTTCGACAGGTGTGCCTTTATATGTACAAGGCGATACAAGTAATAATAATAATGGGCCTCATTTCTCTTTGCCAATTGTTTTTGGAGATCCGAACAATCAAGGAGTAAATATTTATGGTGGTGCATTTTCGATTAATTATGATACGACTTTCATTAAGAAAAATAGTGTTAGTATTGTTTTTGATAATTCTTGGGTAGGTGTGAATAATACGGATATGATTTCCATCTATAAAAACTTTGGTAATCAGCAGCAAGTAGATGGAGCATTTACGCGAATTAATGGTACAAATATTACAGGGCACGGTATTTTAGGGATGCTTAATTTCACTATTAAAGATGATATTTTGCAACGTAATGGCTTTAATGCAGATTCTGTTATTATCGGAATGAATGTATTTAGTACTAAATTTATCAGCTTTAACGAAATGCCTATTGATATAGATGAAAGAAGTAGCGGATTGATGATTACAAGTACAAAAAAAGCACCGAACTTGGCGCAATTTGTATCTATATTTCCAAACCCCGCTCAAGATTATACAATCATTGAAAGTCCTAAATATGCGATTGAACAAGTTTCAATTATTGATATAACAGGTAAAGTAATACATCAAGAAAAAATTGCTCATCAGAATAACATAACTTTAAATGTTAGTCCTTATCCAAGCGGTGTTTATACCATTCAATTGGTTACGCCAGAAGGTATTGCGACTAAGCGATTGACAATTGTTAAATAACAGCAATTTCCCAAATTTATTCAACTAATTTTTTAAGTTCTCTTAAATTTAAGGGCTATCCGTAATGGATAGCTCTTTTTTTTTGCTTTTTGATAATTATAGTGAAAACATAAAAAGCTGTTTTTAATAAGATCTTATAGAGGATTCAGAAAATTCGGATAATCAATATTTTGTTGACCTGACACCTTCGGAAAAATCTTGAAAAAGCAATAATATTGTTCGATTCCAGAATAATATTCAAAGCATCTTTTTTAAAGTATTCTTTAAACCTTTCTTTTTTCCTCTAGTCAAAGAACCAAACGACAACGTTACTGTATAATAATAAAAGAAATAACAACAACTAAATGGCGCAATCCGTTATGGAGAAAAACCAAATAAGTGATGAGATGATATTGGAGAAACTCTCCCAAAAAAGCACGATAAATCAGGGCTTTAGTTGGTTGCTTCAAAAATATAAAGAACGCCTCTATTGGCATATTCGTCGGATGGTTCATCAGCACGAAGATGCGAATGATGTATTGCAAAATACTTTAGTTAAGATTTATCGAGGTATAAATAATTTTAAAGGCGATGCTAAATTATATACTTGGCTCTATCGAATTGCTACAAATGAATCTTTAACGTTTTTAAAAAAGCAACAGCGCCAAAAGTCAACTTCTATTGATAATGAAGAACTTAACCTCAATAATAAACTCAAAGCCGATACTTATTTTGATGGAAATGATATTCAGCATCAGCTTCAATTAGCATTAAGAACATTGCCCGAAAAGCAGCATTTAGTCTTTAATATGCGCTACTTTGAGGAAATACCTTATAAGGAAATGTCAAAAGCGCTGAATACTTCAGTCGGTGCATTGAAAGCCTCTTATCATCATGCCGTCAAGAAAATCGAAGCATTTTTAAAAAAAGAAAACTAATCAATTGTGAAAAAGAATCATCATATACAGGAAGAATTAGAAAATATTTCTCCATTTTTAGCTCATTTACGTCAAGAGGAAATAGAAAACCCCAAAGTGCCCGATGGTTATTTTGAGACAATAGAAGATAATATATGGGCAAGAATCAAGGCAGAAGACGAAGCAGAAAGCTGGGGTAAAGTAAATGTACCTTCTTCGCCTGTTCCTAAAGTAACCTGGCTACAAAGGGTTAAAAGTTGGCTTTTATGCCCTCAAGTAGGCGTTAGTTTTGCTTTAGTTTTAGTGGCAGTGTTTGCATTAAATATTTTGGTAAATCCGACAGTCGAAGAAGGCAACATTGTATTAACGGAAGAGGAAATTGATGAATATCTAGAAGAAAATATAGATCAATTTAGCGAAAGCTTATTATTAGAAGGTATGTCGGAAGAACTGGCTGATGCTGATATTTCAATTGAATTGAATATTGATGATGCTGATATAGATGCTTATTTAGAAGAAAATATTGGGGAAATCGATCCAAATTTGTTGGAAGAAACATGGTAATATTAAAACAAAAATTATGAAAAATATAATTGTGATTTTCGCCCTTTTGGCGATAACTATTAATACCGCAAATGCTCAAAAAAGAAAACATGGCAAAGAACGGGTGAAGGCTTTGAAGATTGCTATTTTTACGGAAGAATTGAGTTTGACAACTAAAGAGGCACAAAATTTCTGGCCTTTATATAATGAATATGAGAGAAAACAGAGAAATATTAATTCAGAACTCCGTAAATTGAATAAGGAGAGCATGACCGAAACGTCGGATAAAAAGCTGGAAAGTATGCTAGAAAAACGCTTTAAACTTCAAGACCAAAAATTGAAATTAGAGCGCACTTATTATAAGAAATTTAGAAAAATTTTGCCCATTAAAAAAGTCATTCGTATTGCACACGCACACAGAAAATTTAAATTGATGCTTGTCAAAAAAGGTAAAAAACGAAGACGAAGAGGCTAAAGCTAATAGCTTTTATTAAAAAAACTAGGTGCTTTGATCATTTGAGGTGTCAGGTGTCAGGTGTCAGGTGTCAGGTAAATGTGATAATCAATAGTTTGTTGATCTAATATCTGATACCTTGAATAAAAATCTTGGAATAATAATTGGTTGGTTGACAATTTTTGCCATTTATTCAACGGGGCAAGCCACCGCTGGATTTAAAAAATATTCATTCTGGCAAAAATTGTCAATGAACCTAATAATTTTCATAGAAGCAAAAATTATTGTAGATAAAATACACGTTTTAGTTTTAAATGAATAGATCTTGTTGTTTTAATTCAATTGTTGGAGAAACCAAGCCTTTTCTAATAAAGATTTTTCCTCTTCTATTTCCTTCTTTAGTTTTAGTTTCATTGCCATATCATGCGGATTTAGGCGAATCAGTTTTTGAGTATAGCGGACTAGTTTCAAGTAGTTATTCTTATGATAACCTAGATTTTTGTGTCGGTAAAGGTAAATCTTGATGCTATCGAGTAAAGAATCTAATGCTTTGATTTCATCTGTTTCGTAATATATTTTTAATAAAATGCGCTTGGCATGCAAAGCGTGTAATACATCTTTGAAAGTCACTTTTCGTAATAAAAGTTGAACTTCCTCGTATTGATGTTGAAATTGATGCCATAAAGCTAGATTGTAGTAATAAGTATCGTGCTGATAATCTTTATTAATATAGGTTTTATATTGCTGAATAAATTTTCCAGTCCATTCAAAATCGGTCAATTTCAACCCTGCTAGAACCATATTATTATATGTAAATCGAGATAGTTCGCCATTAATAATAAAAATATTGGTATTCAATCCTTTTTTATACCACGCAAATACTTCTTTTAAAAAATCACTCTCTCCACTATTTAATTTCTTTATACAAAAATTGATTGCTAATAAAATAATATCTCTAATTTCTTCTGTTGAAAATTGATAAAAATAGGTAAGTATCGCTGTTTTTAGCTTTTGATAATGTGCTTCGTTTCGTGTTATCAATGCTTGATACGCTTGATAATATACTTGAATTGCGGGAATATTTTCATGATAACCATCCTTCAAATATGCTAAAACTTGGTCTAAGAAACGGGTATCATATTCTTCTTGTGTAACTGATTTATGGGTCAAAATATTACAATGCCATTTTAAAATAGTTGAAATCGAAAAGATAGTAAAAGTCTTATCTATCTCCTGTAACGGCATTTTTCTTTCTCGAACATAACGTTTTAAAAAAGCATAATTTTCTAATTGAATTTGATAATGATTGAAGTAATAGCGCTGATTTTTATTGGGATTTTTTTCAATTATTTGAGCTGTTTTTTTCCATTGCTTTTTAAAAGCTTTTTCCAATCCGCGTTTTCGTAAATTATCCAATAAATAAACTTGCTGGTCGATTTCGTTTTCTTGTAATTTTTGCCAAATTAAAAACTGTTTCAATTGTTTGAGCAAGTAAGACATGATTAATCTAAGCTGTTGATCATTGTATTTTTTAGTTGGAAAAACATGGTCAAATGCGGCACTTTTCGTTATCTCTATATTATTTTTCCCACAATCAACTATCCAATTATACAATAGTATTAATTCTTGCCTATTATTAAAGAATGGAGAAGCTAGCCAATGACGAAAATTTTTAATTTCCGCATCATTTAAAGAAAAAATATATTGAACGAGTACTGTTTTATTCATTTATTTCTACAAATATTGAAAATAAAAAATATAACTTGTTAAAAATCAACACTTAATATAAAAAAATATTTTAAAAAACATTTACAAATATGAAAAAATGTAATTGTTATGAGACAAAAAGCCGCTTACATTTGTAGTATTCAATCGCAAAGTTAAAAACCTTACTTGATATGAAAGACATAAAAACATTTTTACTAACCTTGAGTTTAATCTTCGTTAGTAATTTTATTTTCGCGCAGACTATTTTTAATATTAACGGAACAGTCAATGATGCAAATGGAATCCCCGTTCCTAACTGCCCGATTACTATAAAAGGAGATTCTAATACCCTTTTTATAGCAGCTAATACTTTTACTGATGCTAATGGTCAATATAGCCTCAATTTAGATTTTGGTAATGCACTATCAGGATATGTTTACGCTTATCCGACCGATTCTTGTATTCAATCAGGAGATTATAGGGTCTCATTTAATTATAATTCATCATCCTATACAGGCTCTAAAACACTAGATTTCATGCTTTGTGCAACTGATACTTGTAGTGTTAGTTTTACAAAAAATAAGGTTAATGAAACATTTTATGATTTCATTGGAGTACCTAAAGGAACACCACCTTTTTCATATCATTGGAATCAAGATGATGGTAGTCCTGTTTACACAAAGCATCATCATCCTACATATTTTCATATTTTTGCTACTTCTGGTACTACCACGACTACATTGACCCTTACTGATGGTAAAGGACGGACAAGTACTTATTCTGATATGACGAGTGTAACTACAAACAATAATTTAATCACATTTGATATTACAGAAGATACACTTTCTGGTGCTTCTTATTATAATGGTTATTTTTTTACACCACCATTTGTTTCATATAGCGGTCGCTATTTAACAAAAACAGCAAATGAGTATATTTACTCAGGTACTACTAGTACTCCTGCTAACCCTACTTTTTACGGTGGTCATGGCTTTAGTGGTATTTCAAAAATGGCATATATCTGTCTTAGTGTAGAAAATAGTAATGGAGATAATGCGACAAGCTGTAAATCTGCTTATTTGGATTTTAATTCCGAGACACTTGTACTAGAAGCTAAAGAGTCGCCTACTAATACAAGCAATCATTTCTTTTATGGTAGCATTAAGGGAACTGGGCCTTTTACTTTTTCTTGGGATTTTGGGGATGGTAATACCGATACTTCTCCAATAGCTTATCATAGTTATACAAACGCTGGTGTTTATAATGTATGTGTGACTGCAACCGATTCTGCTGGAAAAGTTGCGACTGACTGTATTAGTGTTACATCGCAAGGTGGTGGAGTTCAACCTTGTGCCGCTGATTTTTCAGTACAAACATCAGAGGATACGACACAGTTTTTTGCAACGGCTATCGGTGGTTTAGCTCCATTTACTTATCAATGGGATTTTGGAGATAATACAAGCGATTCTATTTCAAATCCAATACATATTTATGACTCTATTGGTGTGTATAATGTTTGTCTGACTATTACAGATTCTTTGGGCTGCTCTGCTGTTCTTTGTAAAAATGTTAA
The DNA here is from genome assembly GCA_937125475.1 of uncultured Saprospiraceae bacterium. Lineage (GTDB taxonomy): Bacteria > Bacteroidota > Bacteroidia > Chitinophagales > Saprospiraceae > CAKZLL01. The sequence goes on from CAKZLL010000559.1 coordinate 9,213, forward strand.
TATTTTTTACAATGCTATTTTTGGGAATATTTATAATGATACTAATTCCAATTGTCTATTAGATCCAAATGAAAATAATTTGGGCAATTCATTTATTCAATTGGTCAATATAAATACAGGAGACACAACTTATGCTACTACAACTTATACTCCCACAAACAGTACAGGCGATTTTAAATTAAGATTAGATAATGGTACATATGAACTCACTGCAATGCCATTAAGTCCATATTGGCAGAGTTGTGCGCCTCAAACAGTAACGTTAACTGGAACAGATACAGTGCATCTTGATCTAGGTTTGCAACCTATTGTGAATTGTAGTAATCTCCATGTCAATCTTTCTTCGCCAACATTAGTTTATTGTTATGATGAAACATATGAAGTCAATTATTGCAATTTAGGAACACAAGCAGAACCTAATACCTATATAGAAGTAACGCTTGATTCTTTCTTGACCGTCAATACAACTTCTATTCCTTATACGCAAAGTGGAAATATTTATACTTTCCAAATTGGAAATGTCAATGTGAATGAATGTGGTAGTTTTACAATTGATTTTACAGTAGATTGTGCGGCATCTCTAGGTCAAATTCATTGTTCAGAAGTTAATATTTTTCCAAATCAAATTTGTTTATCTAATGGAGGTAGTTGGAGTGGTGCAACGATTATTGCGAAAGCTCAATGCGAACCTAATGATTCCGTTCGATTTACTTTAGAGAATATTGGCGCATCTGACATGACACAATCTCGTCAATATTTTGTGATTGAAGACCAGATTTTACAACTAGTAAAACCATTCAAATTAGATGCTGGTGAAGATACAACTTGGGTGATGGCAGCGAATTTAGGTGCGATGTATTTCTTACAAGCAGAACAAGAAATCACACATCCATTAGGAAATAATATGCCAACTGCGGTTTCTTATAATTGTTCCAATACAAGCATTAATCCTCATTTGATTAATCAATATGGATTAGGTGATGGTTTTAGTTTTCAAGATGTAGATTGTCAACAAAATGTCTATTCTTTTGATCCGAACGACAAACAAGGTTTTCCTACGGGCTACGGTGATGCTTTTCATTACATTACCAAAAACGATGAAATTGAATATATGATTCGTTTCCAAAATACAGGAACATTCACTGCATTTAATGTAGTGATTAAAGACGAAATTGATATGGAAGTATTGGATTTAGCTTCGGTAAGGGTACAAGGAAGTAGTCATTCGTATCAAATGAGTATAGTAGATGGAAATGTTTTAAAATTCTCGTTTAATGATATTATGCTACCCGATTCGACGAGTAATGAACCAGAGTCACATGGCTTTATTCGATTTAAAATTGCTCAAAAAATGAATAATCCAATCGGTACAGTTATTAATAATACGGCGGCTATTTACTTTGATTTTAATGAACCTGTTATTACAAATATGACCTATCATACGGTTGGTGAGAATTTCACGACAATAGTTTCTTCTACTTTTTCACCTAATTCGACAGATCAAGCAGAAAGGAAGATAGAAGTTTTTCCAAATCCATTTTTAGATAAAACGACTTTTGAAATTACTTCGGAATCACAGGAGTATAAAAATCTCGAATTGATTATCATTGATGTGACAGGAAGGCAGATTAGACGGGTACAATCTAACGAAACGAATAGAATTGATTTAGAAAGAAATGGATTAGTATCGGGCATTTATTTTTATCAAATTTTATCCGAGGGGCAATTATTAGATAGTGGAAAACTCATTGCGCGATAGAATTATTTAATGTTGTAACCCCACCCAGAGACATTATTATTATTTTTCAAATCCAGTGACGGCTTGTTCTGTTGTTTTTCGATAACTTAAAACAATGGAGCAAGCCATCACTGGATAAGTTTAATAATTAAAGGTAATTTTTTTATAAACGCTCAAAATGAATGAATAAGCACTCCTTTTTATAAAAAGTCACAATTCTTTTATTCTTGAAAAGCAAAATATGTTTGCAAAGTATCCATTAATCTTTCATATTTGAGGATTTGTCCATTTGGAGCTAAAGTCATTGTATCCACAAAAGGTACATTATAGGTTTTATTCGTTTTATAAACTTTAGCAGCGCATTTTCCAGAGATTAATACCTTATTTGGAAATGCCTCACTACGATAAATAATTCCTGGTTCATTAACCGTCATATCCATATTCACCGCCAATTTTTGAAAAAAAGCTAAAATATTATCAATTCCTTTATTGTATTCTAATATTGGTAGGGCATTATCGCCAAAGATTTGCCATTCTGCTTCTGGGTGAATATGAGGTAAAACAGCTTGAAGATTTCCGTCATTAAATGCTTTGAAAAGATCGAATAGTTGTTGATCTGTCATGATGTTTTAATTTTATTATGATTAGATTTTACTCATCTTACAGACTAATTCAAAATAAGATTTAGGCTATTTTTTTTTAAAAAAAACATTAATCACTATATTTCATAGTTGTTTCTGCTTGTAGTGCACAGCCTACGATTATTTTTTCATTCGATTTAATTCGAGGTAAACGCTGTTTTTTAGTCGACAAAAAAACTCAATACGCTCTTGCTTTTTGACTTCCTTCCTTAGCTTTATATTTTGCTGCTTTTTGTCTTTCAAATCCATCACACCTTCTATTTGCATTTAAATACAAAAATCCAAATTTGGTATGTGGCTCTCCTGTTTGATTATCAATTTCGGCTGCCAACTGATAATATTTTAATGCGTTTTCCCAATTTTTTTAAAAAAAAGCCCTCCTAATCTATTTGCTGATTAATATCGAATAGCTGTTTCATAAGAACTATTATTTACTATGCTAACCTTACCGTATTAATTCTTAATTGCTCTGCTACTTTAGTGCGGTGTTGAATTAAGCTAAAAAATGGAGTTTTAATCCCAAATCCAAGTAGTATTGGGTTAAAATCCTGATTTGTACGCTACATTGCCACAGTACTAAAGTAGCTATGCAATAGATTTAATTGACGATTTTTGCCTTTTAATCCAATATGGGCTTGCCTCATTGTTCTAACTCTTTGAAAAATAACAGGGCAATCCACCACTGAGCTAAAAAAACATTGGTTCTTTGACAATTTTTGCCATTTTCGGCCAATAATACGCATTTCAATTAAAGGTGAGGTATAAAATCTTTCTTTTGAATTTATACCTCATCCTCAATTCAAATGCGTATAAGGTCATGTCCCATTGGATGTATTGAAATGTTCATTCTGGTAAAAATTGTTAATAAACCTTTATTTTTTACTTCAATTAAAATTGAGCAGCTACTGAGAATTTTAATTGAAACGGGTTGTATTAATATAATTGTTGTTGATAAAAATCAGGATTATTCAATAAAAAATCGTATTTGTAATAAAAGGTCTCATCAGGCTTTTGCCAATTCATCAAACGAGTACCTAAGGAAAAACACCAATTTTGATATTGATAAGAAACCGCTGGATAAATAGCAATTGAATTTAACTCAAATAAGAATTTAGATTGGAGATCATAATCTGAATTTTGATGAAAGCGAAATTGAGAAACACCTGTCAAGTCAATACTCTATTTCTTTGTAATCGCAAATCGAAGCGATAAAGGTACTTCTGCTAATTGAATAGTATAATTCTTTTTAGATAACAATATTCCATTACAAATAACACGATCATAACAATGATTAACGCCAATACCTCCTATAACTTGTTGTCGAGCATAGCCAATACTGCTGAGTATTTGAAAGCGGTTTTGATCCAATAGAATTCGCTTGATTGAAATGCCATATTGATGCAAACTTTCATTTCCATTAAATACCTACTCTCCTATTTTATTCAAATCAAATTGAAATGTATAATTTAAATCCACTTCCCATTTGGAAGTATTTTGAGCAATAGAGCTATAACTCAAACCAATTAGACCAATAAATAATAGTAATAGTTTCTTTTTCATGGATTACCTGTTTTTAAAAATGACATAATAAGTAAATAAATGATAAAACAATTGAATAACGCCTAGACTATCAATGTTTTATATCCTATTCCGTTATTAATAGACTTGTACGGCGGCTACTTAATTTGCCCGTTATAGCAAATTAATACGCATTTCAATTAAATATGTCGCATATAAAATCTTTCTTTTGAATTTATACTTCGTTGAAAATACTCAATAGAACTAGGCTATATCTGCGTTTTCCGCCTCGTCTAAACTCAAAATAAATAATTTTATTTATACGTCATCCTCAATTGAAGTGCGTATAAGTAGCCGCCATACAAGTCTAATTTTAAAGCGATTGATGTATAACAATAGTAGCGAACAATCAAATAAAAAATGGAGCGTTGATAATTTCCGATTAACTCGGTCATCATCAACGCTCCATCTTCAATTAAATCAAAATAATAGAAAACGATCTAATCAAAACAGAGAACTAATAATTCCCAAACTAACTTGGTCATTATCAATTCTCCATTTTTAACTATCAATTCCTATCGGTGTATCTGTACGTAACCACTCAATTTCTTAGTTTCACCCGTTGCAGGAACTTCGTACTCTAAGATATAGAAGTAAGTACCATCTGGCAAGTCTTTACCTTCCCAAGTACCGCCCCAATCGTTCAAGTAACCATCCGTTTGGTAAACTTGATTACCCCAACGGTTAAAGATCATCACGCGGTTCGATGGATAATCATCTAATCCGTCTATTGTGAAGAAATCATTGACATTATCATTATTCGGAGAGAAACCAGTGTAGACCACTACATCTTCCGTACAATCAATATCTATAATGACCGTTGCCGTATCACAACCTTCACTGTTACAAATCACATAAGTCAAGCTATCTGTAAACGGAGCTACATTCACTCTTGTATATGAAATCGTATTATTGAAGTTCACAAAGTAAGTACCACCATAAGGCTCGTCTAATACATACATTGTATCAATACCACCTCCAATGCTATCATTCGCTAACACTTCAATCGCTGAAACATCACAAATTTCGATGCTATCATCTACTGCAACAGGCAGTTCTAAAGTACTAGTCACGCTAATGATTAAGTAAGTCGTATCACAGAAGCCTTGATCATCACAGTAGATAATACAAGTAGTACTATCACCGATTTGTGCTGCTGTCAAGAATATACAAGTATTAGGAGCAAAGATGTCGATATTTACAATATCTGGCTCATCACATCCGATTATGATACTCGTGATATTACCTGGCAATTGAGTTGTATCTAAACATACTGTATCAGTCGCTGGTAAATCAAGTACGACTATTTGTGTATCAGGTGCTGGTACAACAGTTACTAAGTAAATCGTTGTATCACAGTTTCCTGCTGCATCACATGCTACTAAACAAATTGTATCTAAACCTGCTACGTTATCCGCTTGGTATTCAAAACAAGTTGAACCTGTTGGCGAGAAGATAACAGTGCCATTATCTACACTACCTGCACAAATGTTAGTCATTGTAACAATTGGTCCAGCTAATTGACTATCATCAGGACAAAGCGTAATGCCTGTATTCACAGGTAAGAGAACTGGAATTGTATCCGTCTGAGTACAATTCACTGTAACTACTGTCGTATCAGAACACAACGTCAATGGGTTACTAATGATAATCTGATGAACTCCAGAAGTCAATGAAACAGAAGTTCCGTTCGGTGTGACTTCAAGCATTCTACCTACGATGATTTGATTACCCATGAAAGTTGAGAAGACTAAATCTCCATAACCCAATGGATCGTTCGCACCACCAGAGATGATAGATCCGTTCAATGTCCAGTTACCAGCAGATGTCCAAACATTCATACTATCGACTACTTCTTGGAAGTTAGTGAAAGTAATTGGTCCGAAGTTTCCATTACTTGATGCCCAATTATCTAAGTTTTGTGCATTCGTCGGTACGTTCATCAAGTTGTAAGTGATTAATGTATCATTATTACAACTAGTTGGCGGAGATGGCTGTAAAACACCATCCACATATATATCCCAACCGAACAACTCATTCGGATTAGTAGGAATACAGAACTCAGCCCCTTGAATACAGTTCTCAGCATCCAATGTAACGAAACTAGGGAAGAAGTCAACTGTATCACAACTAGGTTGTACTGTGTATATTAAGATCGTTGTATCACAATAACCTTGATCATCACAAATCACTACACAAGCTGTATCACTTCCAATAAATCCAGGATTTGGTGTGTAAAGTACACAAGCCGAATCTTGTCCAGTTATTACTGTAATTGTACCGCTATCTGGTTGTTCACAAGGTGTAATGCTTAGGATTGTTCCTGGTAATTGCGTGGTATCCACACAAGTTACTACGTCTGTTCCTGCACCTACCATTGTGTAAATCGTGTCGATTGTCGGATTAACATTGATTACAATAAACGAAGTATCACAGAAGCCTAAGTCATCACAGATTGCTAAACAAATCGTATCGCTTCCTGCTACTGAACCAGCTACATAAGTAATACATCCATTAGCACTTATTGTCACAGTACCATTATCTGGTGTTTCTGCACAACCCAAATCAACCGCAGAAATAATATTTCCTGGCAAATCAGTTGTATCGGCACACACCACAATTGTACTATTAATAAAGGTATCAGCGATTACCGTATCAATATCGTTTGGAATAACTGTTACTAAGAATACTGTTGTATCTAAGTTTCCAGAATTATCTTCAACGACTACACAAACTGTATCAATTCCGCCTGCTGTTGCACCTGATGTGTATATCAAACAACCATTGGCTACTGAAACATTTTGAGCAAATTGAGTAGGCGCACATCCTAAGTTTGTAATTCCTACTGGCGCACCAGTCAATTGCGACAAGTCTGTACAGAATGTATCAATTGTATTTACAAACAAGAATACTGGAATAGTATCTATTGAAATCGTATCAGCTAATTCAACTACATTGATTAAGAATATAGTCGTATCTGTATTTCCAAATTCATCCGTTACTACTACACAAACTGTATCTAAACCACCAGCCATCGGACCAGCGTTGTAAGTCAAGCAGCTATCCGCTACTGAGTAACTTTGATCGTATATAGTAGTTGCACATCCTAAGTCAACTATACTTACTACATCTCCTGGCAACTCACTTAAATCAACACAACTATCAACTGAAGTATTAATTGTTGCTGTTACGTAGATTGTATCAATTGCTGTATTCTCGTTGATACATCTAACCGTCAAGTAAACTGTTGCTTGCGCACATAAACTTGGCGTTCCATCATCACAAATTTCGTAGACAAATTGATCTGTTCCACAGAAACCTGGATTAGGAGTATAAGTATAAAGACCATTCGGTGAAATAACTACCGTACCATTTGATGGATCGCTAATCGGTGTTGTATTGACTGCAATATTATTACCATCAAGATCACCATCATTCGCGATTAATACTCCTGATACAGGAATATTCATATCTGTAATGTTTGCATCATCACCAGCAAATGGAGGATAATTCATTATTCCATCATAAGTTGGTAAGACTGTAATCACAACCATTGCAGTATCACACAATGAAGGTATTCCATCATCACAAATTCGATAAGTAAAGGTATCTTGACCTACAAACCCTGGATCAGGTGTGTAAATATAAGTTCCATTTGAACTTAATACTACCGTACCATTAGATGTTGGTGTTATTGGTGTTTGACCAATTATTATATTATCACCATCTTGATCGAAGTCATTATTTAAGACCGCACCTATTACCTGTGTATTTACTAAAGTAACTGTTGCATCATCGTTTGCAGTTGGAGGATTATTTCCTTGTCCTGTAATATCGATGATTGTAATCACTACTGTTGCAGTATCACAATAAGAAGGCGTTCCATCATCACAAATCACATAAGAGAAACTATCTATACCTGAGAACCCTGCGGCTGGTATATAAGTATAATTTCCTGCGGTATCTATTGTAACTGTTCCACCGTTAACTGGCGTAGTAACAGATGCTGTATCAACAGAGATATTATTACCATCTAAGTCAAAGTCATTCGTCATAACGCTTCCGCTAACTGGGAAGTCAACCATTGTATTATTAATGTCGTTAATAGCTACTGGCGGTAAGTTTCCGATGACTACATTGATAATATATATCGTTGTATCTGGATTACCTTCATTATCTACTAAGACTAAACAAACCGTATCTGCTGCTCCTGGTGTTGTTCCTGCGGTATAAGTCACACAAGTATCACCCGAAGCTATCGTACCTACACTTCCCAATGTTGGTGTAGTGCAATTCAAGTTAATTAATGTATCTACATTACCTGGCAACAATGATGGCGATAAGCAAAGAACAGCCGAGTCACTTGTTGGTATCGTAATATAAACTGTATCCGTTGGTGGTAAGATCGTGATATTGATTATTGTCGTATCACAAACTCCATATTCATCACAAACTACAATACAAGCTTGATCTGTTCCGATGTTTGTTCCTGTAATGTAAACACAACTATCAGCACTGTAAGTAAATGTAACTCCATCAACTGGACAAGCATTAGTAATCGAAACTACTGTACCTGGTAATTCATTCAAATTAACACAAGCTGTATCTGTCTGATCTACATGAACTGTAAGACCTAATGTATCATTTGTACTACAAACTACAATGATCGTCGAAGTATCCACACAGTTATTAACTGTATCAACCATTACTAATTCGTTTGCTGAACTTGGTAACAAGATAACAGAACCATAAGCAATCAATTGATTATTAAATCCAACCTGTGCTTGCTGTGATGTAGCTAAGTTAGTAAATGTAATACCTCCATAAGAGTTATTAAAGTCTCCACCTCTAATCACTGGACCATCTAATGACCAGTTTGCATTTGGATCCCAGCTATTCATTCTGGCAACTGCCTCAGACATATTTGCTACTTGAGCAGACATCGTTTGAGCATTCAATAACCATTGAATTTCGTAAGGACCACTACCAATTGCTTGAACACCACCGACGAAGTAAACAATCGTTGTATCATAATCACAACCAAATGTTAATCCTGTATAAGGCGCTCCATCAATATAGATCGAGTAATTGTTAATTTCAGTCAATTCGACTGGTAAACAAACCTCGATTGGTGCATCACAATCTGTAGTTTGATAAACTAAAGTATCACCAAGTAAATCACAAGGAGGACCAGTTAAACCAATCGTAACCATCGCTGTATCACACAATGAAGGTATTCCATTATCACACACTTCGTAGAAGAATTGATCAATTCCGATAAATCCTGCATTCGGTGTATAAGTAAATGTACCATTCGGATTAAGTACCACAGAACCATTTGATGGACTAACCACTGGCGTTCCAGTGACTGTCAAAAGATCACCATCTGGATCAGTATCATTTATAAGAACTGGTATTATTACTGGCACACCTAAGGTTGTGATAGTATCATCATTAATAGCGATTGGCGGATTGTTCGGTAATATTGTCGTATCAGGTGTAACCGTGACAATGACTATCGTCGTATCACATAATCCTTGATCATCACAAACTACGATACAAGCCGTATCAACTCCTTGTACTAAACCAACAATATCTACACAAACTGAACCATTCACAATCGTGACAGTCGCGTTATTTCCTGATGCCGTTGGACAGCTATTCGTTACCGAAACAATTGTTCCTGGCAATTCAATTGTATCTACACATACTGTAATCGAGTCACTTGCCATTACTGAAACACCAACTGTATCAACTGGGACACAATAAGTCAATAATGTCAATGTATCTGCACAACCATTCACTGTATCAATTAAGACTAACTCTCCTGCGGTTGGATCAAGTTCTATTTTAGAGCCAAGTGCAGTCAATACATTGTTGAAACCAACTAATGAAGGTGAACCTGTTCCTAAATGTAAGAATGAGATATTTCCGTAATTCTTAGTATAATCACCACCTGAAATTGTAGGACCTGCTGAACTAAATACCCAGTTTCCTGTAGGATCCCAACTATTCATTGTTGCGACAGCACCTTGGAAGTTAGCCACTGTATCTACAAAGGCTTGACCATCAATTGTCCAGTTTACTCTATAAGGTCCTACTCCATTATTGAAGACTGCACCTAAGAAGTAAACAACTGCTGTATCAAAGTCACATCCAAATGTAAATCCGCTATAATCCACACCATCTATTAAGATTTGGTAATTACCAATTGTCTGTAAAGGCACTGGTAAACAAAGCTCGATAGGCGCGTTACAATCTGTTGTATTCGTTGTCAATAATGTATCTGCCAAAATATTACATGGCGGGATAGTGATATTGATATAAACCGTAGCTGTATCACACAATACAGGCATTGCATCATCACACAAGATATACGTTAAGCTATCCGTTCCGATAAAGTTCGCATTCGGTGTGTAGATGAATGTTCCGTCTGAGTTCAATATAATTCCACCATTAGAAGTTGTATCTAATAATGTAACCGTTACATTGTCGCCATCAGGTTCAACATCATTTCCAGTAACAGCACCATTCAATACAGTATTTATAACTACTGACATTGTATCATTATTCGCGATTGGTGCATTATTTACTGGTAAGACAATAATGATTGCCGTTCCTTGTGTACATAATACTGGATTTCCATCATCACAAATTTCGTAGATGAATTGATCCGTTCCTGTGAATAATGGTCCAGGTACATAAACATAATCACCGTTTGGTAAAATTGTTACTGTACCGTTCGCTGGTCCAGCTATTGGCGTTGTATTAATTGTGATATTATCTCCATCAGGATCAGTATCATTCAACAATAAATTACCTGTTGCTGTATCACCTTCGTAAATCCAGTTAGCGTCCGTTCCTGCAAAAGGAGGATTGTTATCTGCTGGTTTCAATACTGTGATATAAGTCGTAGCAGTATCACACAATACTGGATTTCCATCATCACATATTACATAAGTGAAGCTATCCGTTCCGATGAAGTTCGCATTTGGTGTGTAAATAATCTCACCATTTGGTGAAATAGTTACTGTACCATTTGCTGGATTCGTGATTGGCGTTGTATTGATTGTAATATTATCACCATCAATATCAAAGTCATTCGTTACGATTGAAACACCACCTAATGTATTTCCTGCTGTAATTGTGAATGCATCATTATTAGCAGTTGGAGGATTATTGTCTGGGCTAAGTCCAATTACATTAATCGCTACTGTCGCTGTATCACACAATGCTGGGTTTCCATTATCACAAACTACATAACTAAAGCTATCAACTCCTGTAAATCCAGGATTAGCTTGATATGAGAATGTACCATCATCTTCTAATACTAATGTACCATTTGATACATTATATATAGGTGTTGTATTTACAATTAAGCTATCACCAAGATTTGGATCAAAGTCATTCGTTAATACATTTCCTGCTACTGTACCTTCTTCAATTACCGTTGTAATATCATTAATTGCAACTGGAGGAAGATTGATTTCTGGTAATACCAAAATAACTGCTGTACCTTGCGTACACAATACTGGATTTCCATCATCACATATTTCGTAGATGAATTGATCCGTTCCTGTGAACGATGGATTTGGTATGTACTCATAATCACCGTTTGGTAAAATAGTTACTGTACCATTTGCTGGGTTCGTGACTGGAACTGTATTAATCGTGATATTATCTCCATCAGGATCAACATCATTCAATAATAAATTACCCGTCGCTGTATCAGCTTGGAATACTGTATTTACGTCCGTTCCTGCTAAAGGAGGATTATTATCTGCTGGTTTCAATACTGTTACAAATGCAGTAGCAGTATCACACAATACTGGATTTCCATCATCACAAATTACATAAGTGAAGCTATCCGTCCCGATGAAGTTAGCATTTGGTGTGTAAATAATCTCGCCATTTGGTGAAATAGTTACTGTACCATTTGCTGGGTTCGTGATTGGCGTTGTATTGATTGTAATATTATCACCATCAATATCAAAGTCATTCGTTACGATTGAAACGCCACCTAATGTATTTCCTGCTGTAATTGTGAATGCATCATTATTAGCTGTTGGAGGATTATTGTCTGGGTTAAGTCCAATTACATTAATCGCTACTGTCGCTGTATCACACAATACTGGATTTCCATCATCACAAATTACATAACTAAAGCTATCTACTCCTGTAAATCCTGCATTTGGTGTATATGAGAATGTACCATTATCAAGCAATATCAATGTACCATTTGATACATCATATATAGGTGTTGTATTCACTGTCAAATTATCACCATTTGGATCAAAGTCATTCGTTAATACATTTCCTGTTACTGTACCTTCTTCAACTACCGTCGTCACATCGTTAATCGCAACTGGTGCAATATTAACTTCTGGTAATACTAAGATGATTGCAGTACCTTGAGTACATAATACTGGATTTCCGTCATCACAAATTTCGTAGATGAACTCGTCTGTTCCTGTAAAGCCTACAACTGGAATGTATTCATAATCACCGTTTGGTAAAATAGTTACTGTACCATTTGCTGGGTTCGTTACTGGAACTGTATTAATTGTAATATTGTCTCCGTCAGGATCAGCATCATTTGCTAATAAGTTTCCTGTTGCTGTATCACCTTCGAATACTGTATTTGCATCCGTTCCTGCTAAAGGAGGATTGTTATCTGCTGGTTTCAATACTGTTACAAATGCCGTAGCTGTATCACACAATACTGGAATTCCATCATCACAAATTACATATGTGAAGCTGTCCGTTCCAATGAAGTTCGCATTTGGTGTGTAAATGATTTCACCATTTGGTGAAATTGTTACTGTTCCATTTGCTGGGTTCGTGACTGGTGTAACATTTACTGTAATTAGATTTCCATCAATATCAAAGTCATTCGATACGATTGAAACGCCACTTAATATATTTCCTGATGTCACTGTGAATGCGTCATTATTCGCAGTCGGTGCATTATTATCAGGACTTACATTATCAATTACATTAATTGCGACAGTTGCAGTATCACACAATTGCGGTGATCCATCATCACAAACTACATAACTAAAGCTATCCACTCCTGTAAATCCAGGATTTGGAGTATATGTGTAAGAACCATCATCATTTAATACTAATGTACCATTTGATGGAGGTGTTACTGGTGTTGTATTAACTGTCAAATTATCTCCGTCAAGATCAATGTCATTCGTTAATACATTTCCTGTTGTACTATCTCCAACTCCAACTATTGCAATATCATTGATTGCGATTGGTGCAGTATTCGTGATTGGTAATACTGTAATGATTGCAGTACCTTGACTACACAATACAGGGTTTCCATCATCACAAATTTCGTAAACAAATTGATCCGTTCCTGTAAACCCTTGATCTGGTGTGTAAGTATATTCGCCATTAGCTGCAATAGTTACTGTACCATTTGCTGGGTTAGTTACTGGAACTGTATTGATCGTGATATTATCTCCATCAGGATCAGCATCATTATCTAATAAGTTTCCATTCGCTGGATCACCTTCATTAACAATTGCTGCATCTGTACCTGCTACTGGAGGATGGTTTTCAGAACCTGCAACTGGTAATACGTCAATTACTACTTGAGCGGTATCACACATTGAAGGCGTTCCATCATCACAGATTACGTAAGTGAAGCTATCTACTCCGACAAATCCTGCATCTGGTATATAATTAATAACACCACTATTATTAATCGTGACTGTTCCATTTTCAGGTGCTGTTAATGGCACTTGATTAATCGTCAAGTTATTACCATCAGGATCAGCATCATTAGAAATCACAGAAACGCTTAATGTATTTCCTTCAACTATTTGGAAGGCATCATTATTAGCAATTGGTGGATCGTTCGTTCCATTTGCATTATCAAATACTTGGATCGCAACAGTCGCAGTATCACACAATACTGGATTTCCATTATCACAAACTACGTAAGTAAAGCTATCTACACCTTCAAATCCTGCATCTGGAATATAAGTGAATGTTCCATCAGGGTTTAAAGTTAATGTACCGTTTGTCGCGTCTACTAATGGAGTAGTTGCTACAAATAAGCTATCACCTTCAAAGTCGAAGTCATTCGTTAATACATTTCCAAGTACCGTATCACCAACAATTACATTTACAATGTCGTTGATTGCTACTGGTGCTGAATTTGTCAATGGTAATACTGTAATAATTGCAGTACCATTGCTACACATTACAGGCGTTCCGTTATCACAGATTTCATAGATGAATTGATCTGTTCCGATAAATCCTGCATCAGGTGTGTAAGTGTAAGTACCATCAGTATTAATAACTACCGAACCATTATTTGGCGTTACTACTGGTGTTGTATTCACTGTAATATCATCACCATTTGGATCGCTATCGTTTGGTAATACATTTCCAGAAACTGGAATATCTTGAACTGTTACGTTAGCATCATTACCAGCTAATGGAGGTAAATTACCTTCTGGTGTTTCTAATCCTTCTTAAATAACTACCGCAGTATCACACA